>JAJFBI010000435.1 GCA_020697385.1 Microvirga sp.
CATTCCGGTGCACATGATCGAGACGATCAACAAGATCGTCCGCACCTCGCGCCAGATGCTGCACGAGATCGGCCGCGAGCCGACCCCGGAGGAGCTGGCGGAAAAGCTCGCCATGCCGCTGGAGAAGGTGCGCAAGGTTCTCAAGATCGCCAAGGAGCCGATCTCCCTCGAGACGCCCATCGGCGACGAGGAGGATTCGCACCTCGGCGACTTCATCGAGGACAAGAACGCGATCCTGCCCATCGACGCGGCGATCCAGTCTAACCTCCGCGAGACCACGACCCGCGTGCTCGCCTCGCTCACGCCCCGCGAGGAGCGCGTGCTGCGCATGCGCTTCGGCATCGGCATGAACACAGACCACACCCTCGAGGAGGTCGGTCAGCAGTTCTCGGTGACCCGCGAGCGTATCCGTCAGATCGAGGCGAAGGCGCTGCGCAAGCTCAAGCACCCGTCGCGGAGCCGGAAGCTCAGAAGCTTCCTGGACAACTAAGAGAATTCAAAAGGCGGGTCTCGGACCCGCCTTTTTCACGTCAGCTTACCCAGCACTAGGGCCGCGCCGCCGGCCGCAATGGCCGCCGCGCTCGCCCCCGACACGATCCAGCCCGCCTGCTGCGTACCGAGGCTGAAGGCCATGGCGGCCTTTACGGCCGTGTTGACCGCTACCGCGAGGCCGATTCCCAGCGCCGCCGTCGCGATGGCAAGCCCGTCGTTCGACAGGCGCGCGAAGGACAGCGTGATGGCATCCACGTCCGCCAGCCCCGAGAGCGCGGCGAGCACGATCAGGCCGGCGCTACCCATATAGGCGGTGATCACCTTGGCCAGGAGGCTGATGACGGCGATGAGGCCTGCGAGCTTCAGGGCCGTTCCAAGGTCGAAGGGGCTCTTGAACGTGAGGTTGGGATGTTCATCGCTCCCCTTGCCGTACCTGAGCAGGAGCAGGCCTGCGACGCCCGCCAGGACAAGGGCCGCCGCGCCGAGAGGCCATGCGAGCGGGAGCAGGAGATCCCGGTTGAGGGCGCTCGCCACCACCACCACGCGGATCACCATGACGAGATTGGATAGGAGCATGCCGCCCGCGAGCAGGGGGCTGGCTGTCGGGTGTTCGCTCGCCATGCGGGCCAGGGTCACCGTGGTGGCGGTCGAGGAGGCCAATCCGCCGGCAAGCGCCGCCATGGCGACGCCGGCTTGGCTGCCCATGATCCTGATCGCTACGTATCCGGCAAAGGAAATCGCCGCGATGATGATGGCGAGCAGCCAGATCTCCGCCGGGTTGATCGCCCCCCAGGGATCGACCGTTCTGTTCGGCAGCAGGGGCTGGGCCAGGAACGTCATGGCGAGCAGGATGAGCGCCGAGCGGATCTCCAGCCAGGTCAGGCGCCGCAGCCATTCGTGGAGCGGCCGCTTGAGCGCGAGGATGAGGGTGACGGCGACACTGGCCGCAATGGCAATCTGGAGGTCGCCGAGAACCGCATAGGCGCCAAGCGCGAAGGTGATGAGCCCGGCAATGACGCCCGTGACGCTGAAGTCACGCTCCGCCTTGGCTTCGAGCCATGCGAAGGCGCTGAAGACAATGGAGAAGCCGAGGAACGACAGGGCCAGGAAAACTGCGCTGGTGTAGTTCGTCAGGACCGCCGAGAGGGCACCGAGCAGGGCTACGAGCGTATAGGTCCGCAGGCCGGCTGTTCGCTCGCCTTCAGCCTCGTCCCGTTGCTGCCAGCCACGCTCAAGGCCGATGAGCAGCCCGATGGCCAGAGCGACGGCGAGGCGGAGCAGGAGAGAGGTGTCGTTCATCGGTTTTCGTCATGAAGCCGCTCTGGATGGGTCGTAATGCTTCTCAGACCGGGCTCCATTGGTCCTAGCATGGCCAAGCTCGCAGCACCAACGACACTCCGTCCAGATGCCCGACAGCGGTGCTTTGCAGAGGCCCTTTCCCGTTCTACCTGTGGCTGGCGTCTGAGTTCACGAGGTTCTTCATGATTGTCAGTCTGACCCTGATCCTTTTCTGTCAGCTCCTGGGTGAGGTGGTCGCCCGTGGGTTCGGGTGGCCGTTGCCCGGCCCGGTGCTCGGAATGCTGTTCCTCCTCGTTTTCCTGACCCTGCGCGACAGCATCAGGACGAAGGTACCTGAGTTCGGTCGGGCACTCGACGGAACAGGAAAGGGGCTTCTCGCGCATCTGTCGTTGTTGTTCATCCCCGCAAGCGTCGGCGTGATCCAACGGCTCGACGTGCTGGCGGAGCATGGCTTAGGGCTCGCGGTGGCGCTGATCGTCTCGACACTTGTGACCCTCGTCGTCACGGTCGTCACCTTCGTGGTGGTGTCGCGCCTGAGCGGCTCGTCCATGGAAGACAATGGAGAGGTCCCCAGCCGTGACTGACCAGACCTTCTCGCTTTGGGTTTATCTCTCACAGACGCCGCTGCTCTGGCTCGTGGTGACGCTCAGTGCCTATGCGATCGCGGACCGGATCTCGCAGGCCTTCAAGCGGCATCCCCTGTGCAACCCGGTGCTGATCGCGGTGGTCTCCGTTGCGCTGGTTTTATGGGTGACCAGCACGTCCTATCCGGTCTATTTCGAAGGTGCGAAATTCGTACACTTCCTGCTCGGCCCTGCGACAGTTGCCCTCGCCATTCCGCTCTACGAGAACCGTCGTATCGTGCTGCGCTCCATCATTCCGATGATGGTGGCGCTGGTGGTGGGCTCGGTGACGGCAATCGTGTCAGCCGTGGCCGTCGCGCAGATGTTCGGCATGCCGAACTCCGTCCTCATCTCGCTGGCGCCGAAATCCGTCACCGCGCCTGTCGGCATGGGCATCACGGAAGCACTCGGCGGCGACCCGTCGCTCACTGCCATTCTCATCATGCTGACAGGTGTCGCCGGCTCGATCATGGTGACACCGTTGATGAATAGCCTCCGCATGAAGGATTGGCGTGCGCGGGGCTTTGCGGTCGGTCTCGCATCGCACGGCATCGGCACCGCGCGGGCCTTTCAGGTCAATTCGCTTGCCGGCACTTTCGCAGGCATTGCCATGGGGTTGAATGCCCTTGTCACGGCGCTGCTTCTGCCCTTCGTGCTGAAGCTGCTGCTGGATTGATCAGGGCGAGGGCTGTTCGCCTGTCCCGATGCTGCCGGTCGTGTCTTCCTGTTCCGGCAGAAGAGCCGGAACGATGCCGTCCGCGACGAGCGCGTGGAGCTGCCCGATGTAATTGTCCTCCCGTGACGGTTCCGTCGGGTCGGAGGTCATCGTCACCGTCAGGCCGAGGCTGGGGATCACGTAGAGCATCTGCCCGCCGAAGCCCCAGGCGTAATGGGCCGTGTGTCCGCGCATGTCGCGCATGAACCATCCATAGCCATACCGGTCTCCGGTGAAGGGCGAGGACGTGCGCGGGGTCCACGACTCCCTGATCCAATTCTCCGGCACCACGCGCTTGCCGTCGATCATGCCGCCTTGGCGATACATCTCGCCGAAGCGGTGAAGGGCGCGTGGCGAGAGCGCCATCTCGTTGCCGCCGAGAAAGATTCCCTGCGGGTCGCGCGTCCAGGGCGCAACGTCAATCTCGAGCGGCTCGCCGAGCCAGTCTCGGGCGAGTTCCAGGGTGCTGCGCTTCGAGGCGCGCGTGAGCGCTGCGGAGAGAAGATGCGTGCTGCCGGTGGAATAGAGCATGCGCCCGCCGGGCTCATCCACGAACGGCCGCGAGAGCGCGTCGCGCACCCAGTTGCCGCTGCTGATCCAGGCGCCGTAATTGCGACCGGAGGTGCGCTCCAGCCCGGCCTGCATGGAGAG
>JAJFBI010000436.1 GCA_020697385.1 Microvirga sp.
CCTTCGGTGCCCCGGAATGACAGCGGCAGCATATGCTCAAATCAAGTTCCGCAGCACCACGACGGCGATCACACCGACCGCCACCGTGCCGAGCAGCGGGAGCCTGAACGCTGCGACTGCCGTGATGGCCGCCGCGATGGCTTCCGCCCATCCGGTGGTGAGCGCGGTCGGGGCGATCACGGCGACCAACACCGCCGGCGGAATGGCGTCGAAGGCGGCTTTGGCGCGGCCGGTGAGCACGAGGCGATCCGCCACGAACAGGCCTGCGATGCGGGTGAAATAGGTCACCGCCGCCATGGCCAGAATGGCGATCAGGGTTGTCGTATCGAGGTTCATGAGCGCGCCTCCTCAGGGGCTGCGAGATAGGCGGCCGCAATGCCCGCAAGCGCGCCCGATGCCATGTGCCAGGGCGCGCCGATGAAGTAATGCACGAGGGCTGCGACGCCCGCGCTGACGGCCACCGTGACCAGCGTCACGCGGCTCTTCCCGAAGCCGGCCACGAGGCCGATGAAGAGTGCCGTAAAGGCGAAGTCCGCGCCGATGCCGAAGTCCGCGCCGATGCGTTCAGGGCTGCCGAGGAATGAGCCGAGGATCGCGCCGACGGTCGACGAGAGCGTCCAGTTCGCCCAGAGCACCACGGCCATGGCAACCCAATAGGCGCCCGTCACGGGTCGCTCCAGGGCGCGCCGCTCGGACAGCGCCCAGGCCTCATCGGTGAGAAAGAAATAGGCCAGCAGGGTCTGAGCCCGCGACATGCGCACCTTTGGCGTGAGCGATGCTCCCATCAGCACATGGCGCGCATTGATCAGCAACGTGGCGAAGGCGAGCGTCAGGATCGGCGCAGGATGCACCCAGGTCTCGATGGCGGCGAACTGCGCGCCGCCCGCAAAGACCAACGCGGACATCAGGGTGACCTCGAGCGGCGACATGCCTTTGGCGGCGGCAATCGCACCAAACAGGAGCCCGATGGGAAGGGCCGCAACCGCGACCGGCGCGATATCGCGCAGGCCTGCGCGAATGTCGCGGCGCGGTGTGGAAACGAAGGGGTTTGCCTGATCCATGACGGTCCTCATTGTCCCGGCCTTATGCGGGATGAAGCCTTCCGCGTCTTGGATGAAAGTGCTGTTTCAAGCAGCTCTGTAAGCGCCCGGCGTCACGCCCATCCGGGCCTTGAATACGCGGTTGAGGTGGCTCTGATCGAAGAAGCCGCAGGCGGCCGCAACATCCCCCGGAGCCTCGCCCTGCCCCAGCAGCCGGGTTGCGGCCCGGAAGCGGCGGTCGAGGAGATAGGCATGCGGCGTCAGCCCGATCTCCTTGGCGAAGGCGCGGATGAAATGGCTGCGCGACAGCCCCGCCAGATTGGCGAGGCCCGCGAGATCCGCCTCCTCGCCGATATGAGCATCGAGATAATCCCGCACCCGCAGGATGCTCGTCGATCCGTAGCGGACACTCGGCAGCGCATCGAGATCGGCCCAGCGGGCGATCAGACGGCTCAGGAAATCGATGAGCCGGGTGTCCTGCTCCATCTCGGAGGCCCAGCTGTCCTCCTGGCAGAGGCAGGCATGGAGCCGAACCTGGGCCTGGAACAGCTCGGGATCGTGGATCACGGAATGCCGGAACCAGGGCGGACGCGAGAGCGGGCGCCCGGCCACATCCTCGGCGATCTCCTGCATCAGTTCGGGCGACGGATAGAAGGTGCGGTACTCGAAGCCGCCGCCATAGGGCTCGCCGTCATGGATCTCATCGGGGCAGACGACGGCGACGCAACCGGCCGGAACATAATGCTGCTCGCCGCGATGGAAGAAGGTCTCGCAGCCGGCCAGCACTGCCGCAATGGCATAGGTATCGTGGCTGTGGCGGGCATAGGCGTGACGGCGGAAGGTCGCGCGCAGGCAGTCAAGGCCGCGATAGCGCGGCACCCTCCAGAAATGCGTCACGTCGCCCGCTCCAACCTGAGCAGGATCGAGCGAGACCTCGGGGGTGATCACCGTCATGGGCGCACCATGCCATATCGGGTCCTGCGTGTCTTGGACAGGAGTCTCACCCCCGTCCGACAAGGGCGAACCAGCCGTCCTCGTCCATGACCTGGAGCCCCAGTTCGGCGGCCTTGGCGAGCTTGGAGCCCGCACCAGGGCCCGCCACCACGATATCGGTCTTCTTAGACACTGAGCCCGCCACCTTGGCCCCGAGCCGCTCGGCCATGGCCTTGGCCTCCTCGCGGGTCATCTGCTCGAGGGAGCCGGTGAACACCACGGTCTTGCCGGCGACCGGCGAACTCGCGGTGGCCGGCGCCTCCATCGGCTCCGTGGTGACCTCGGCCAGCAGCGCATCGAGCATCTCCTCGTTGTGCTGTTCCTTGAAGAACTCGACGATGGCCTCCGCCACCACCGGGCCGATGCCGCCGATGGAGGTGAGCTCCGCATGCGCTTCCGATG
Organism: Microvirga sp.; assembly: GCA_020697385.1. Taxonomy (GTDB): domain Bacteria; phylum Pseudomonadota; class Alphaproteobacteria; order Rhizobiales; family Beijerinckiaceae; genus Microvirga. The sequence goes on from JAJFBI010000436.1 coordinate 2,436, forward strand.
TCTCATCGGCCGCGGCCTTGGCGGTTTCGCGCAGATGTTCGAAGGTGCCGAAATGGCGCGCCAGCAGCCGCGCCGACGTCTCGCCCACATGCGGGATGCCGAGCGCGAAGATGAAGCGGTTGAGCGAAATCGACCGGCGCGCCTGAATGGCTGCGAACAGATTCTTCGCGCTCGTCTCGCCCCACCCTTCCCGGTTCTCCAATCGCTTGAGGCTGCGCGCATTGCGCGCCTCCAACGTGAAGATATCCTGCGGGCGCTGGATCAATCCCTCTTCGTAGAACTCGTCGATGCGCTGCAGACCCAAGCCTTCAATGTCAAAGGCATTGCGCGACACGAAATGCTTGAGGCGCTCGCGCGCCTGCGCAGGGCAGATGAGGCCGCCGGTGCAGCGGCGCACCGCATCCTCCTTGCCGGTGCGCGGATTGACCTCGCGCACCGCGTGGCTGCCGCAGGCCGGGCATGTGGTGGGAAACTCGTAAGGCTTTGCGTCGGCCGGACGCTTGTCCAGCACCACGTCGAGCACTTTTGGAATCACGTCGCCGGCACGGTTGATGACGACCGTATCGCCGATGCGGATATCAACGCCATTGCGGATCTTCTCGCCGTTGCCGCCGATGCCCTTGATGTAATCCTCGTTGTGCAGCGTCGCGTTCGACACAACGACGCCGCCCACCGTGACGGGCTTCAGGCGTGCGATGGGATTGAGCGAGCCGGTGCGGCCGACATTGATCTCGATGTCTTCGAGCACCGTGATCGCCTTCTGCGCCGGGAATTTGTGCGCCAGTGCCCAGCGCGGCGAGCGTGACACGAAGCCGAGGCGCTGCTGCAGGCTCAAACTGTCGACCTTGTACACGACACCGTCGATGTCGTAGCCGAGAGTGGCGCGGTCGGTCTCGATGGCGTGGTAATGCTCCAGCAGTTCGGCGATGCTCTCGCAGCGGCGCGTCAGCGGGTTGACCTTGAGGCCGAAGCTTTTGAAGCACTCCATCATGCCGTGTTGCGTATCCGCCGGCATGGCGCTTACCTCGCCCCAGGCATAGGCGAAGAAGCGCAGAGGGCGCGAGGCGGTGATCGATGCATCGAGCTGGCGCAGGCTGCCCGCTGCCGCATTGCGCGGGTTGGCGAAGAGGGCTTTGCCGGCCGCTTCCTGGCGCGCGTTGATGGCGGCGAAATCCTCGTGCGAGAGATAGACCTCGCCGCGCACCTCGAAGATCTCCGGAACACCCGAGCCTTTCAGCCGGTGTGGAATGTCGCCGACCGTGCGGGCGTTGTTGGTCACGTCCTCGCCCACCGCACCGTCGCCGCGGGTGGCGGCGGAAACGAGCTTTCCGTTCTCGTAGCGCAGGCTGAGCGACAGACCGTCGATCTTGGGCTCGGCCGTGAAGGCGAGTGATGTGTCGTCTTTCAGATTGAGGAAGCGGCGGATGCGCTCGACGAACTCCTCGACTTCCTCGTCGGCGAAGCCGTTGGCGAGCGACAGCATCGGCACGCGGTGCCGGATCTTGCCGAATTTCTCCGACACCTTGGAGCCGACCTTCTGGGTCAGGCTCTCGGGCGATTTCAGCTCGGGAAACTGGTCCTCCAGCGCCTCGTAGCGCTTGCGCAGGGCATCGTATTCGGCATCCGAGACCGAGGGCGCATCCTCCTCGTAATAGCGTCGGTCATGGTCGGCGATCTCGGCGCCAAGCCTCTCATGCTCGATCCGGGCATCATCGGGCGTCAGGTGGTCGACAGGTGTCTCAGAAGAGGTGCTGCGTGGGGGCATGATCGAATCGGGTTTGAGGGTGCCTGAACCATAGCGCGCCGG
>JAJFBI010000437.1 GCA_020697385.1 Microvirga sp.
TCGTTCGCATGCTGCGCGCGCTGCTCAAGTACGTGCTCCGGCCGAAAACCGTAGCCGATGTCGGTGTTGGCCATCCGGATGTTGCAGTGCTTGTCGACGCAGTCGCGCTTCGCGGCGCCCGTCTGGATGATGTAGTTCGCGATGTAGTTCAGGATCGCGAGGTCGGTGCCCGGCTTGAAGATGATCGGCATGTCCGACAGGTCGGTCGAGCGGTGCTCGTAGGTGGACAGCGTCGCGATCCGGACGTGCGGGGCGGAGAGCCGGCGGTCGGTCACCCGGCTCCACAGGATTGGGTGCATCTCGGCCATGTTCGAGCCCCAGAGCACGAAGGCGTCCGCGTGCTCGAAGTCGTCGTAGCACCCCATTGGCTCGTCCATGCCAAAGGTCCGGATGAAGGTGACGGCCGCCGATGCCATGCAATGGCGGGCATTTGGATCCAGGTTGTTGGTGCGGAAGCCGGCCCGCATGAGCTTCGAGGCGGCGTAGCCCTCGAAGATCGTCCACTGCCCCGACCCGAACATGCCCACCGCGTCCGGGCCCGTCTCTTTCAGGACGCGCTTGAACTGCCGCGCCATTTCGTCGAAGGCGCGATCCCACGACACCGGCTGGAACTCGCCGTCCTTGGCGAACTGCCCGCTCCTCATCCGGAGCAGGGGCTGGGTCAGTCGGTCGGCGCCGTACATGATCTTCGAGAGGAAGTACCCCTTCACGCAGTTGAGGCCGCGGTTGACGTCAGCCTTCATGTCGCCGTGGGTCGCCACGACCTTTCCGTCCTTGACCCCGACCATGACACCGCAGCCGGTGCCGCAGAACCGGCATGGCGCCTTCGACCATTGCAGCTGGATATCGGGTCCGGCGGGCAGGTTCTGCGCCGACGCCGGCAGGCTGACGTTCGCCGCCGCGGCAGCAGCGGCGGCAGCCTGGGCCTTGATGAACGCGCGCCGTGAGAGATCCATTGCCGTTATCCCTGGTTCGCCGCGGGCTCGGATCCCCCGGCGGGCTCGAAATGGTGGAAGACGAGCGCGGCCGACATGACGCCGTCGAGCAGCGAGATCTCGTTCATGCGGGTGACAATGTCCGCCTCGTTAGAGGTCTCAAGGGTGAGCACGAGCTTTCCGAGGGCCTCGGCATGGATCTCCACGCCCGGCATCGCGGCAAGAGACGCCCTGACGGTTGATAGGTTGGCTGGGCGGACATGGATGACGAGGCTGGAAACGTGCGCCTCCGGCGGCGTCGGGGCGACCAGGCGCCCGGTGAGGAGCTCGCGGCGGGACGGCAGGTCGGCGGCACTCACGGGACGCCTCACACTGGCCCGGGAGGACCGGTGAACATGTAATACATCCAGACGAGGAACCCCCACCCGGCAACCACACCGACAGCGATGAAAGGCCAGATCACCACCGCGAGCAGGACGAACAGGAGCCGCTCGCTCCGGCGCCTCGTGCCATCCACCGGTTCCGCTCGCATCGACTCTCCCCCCCTCCACGTCCCGTTCACATCTACTACAAACGACGACGTCCCGAGGCATGTTCCCTGCCGCGAGCGGAGCGGCATCCACCCCGGAACGCTCGCGAGCTACGTCGAGCGACCCCGAGCGGCGACAAACGCCTCTCGCAAGGGGGTCTCTCGCCGCGCCGGACAAGATGAGGAAATCCGAAGCGAAGGACGTTGCGCTAGCGCAAACTTCGCTCGGCCGCGCCAGGTGCGGGCAGCTCTTTGCGGGACATCAAGGAGAGCGCACCCGCTCGGGGATAGGACGAGCGCCACTGCTGCGCAGGTGCGCTGCGGGGTGTCCGGGCGCGCTCCGGAGGGGAGCGCCTTCCGCGCTACACCAGCTACCCGACCAGCCCGCAGTTTCTCGCCGGCCGTCGGTCGCGAAACCTACGCGCGATGGCTCGCGGCGCTCCCCGTCGATGCGAGCGCATCCCTCTATCTGCATGTGCCGATCTGCCGCGTCATGTGCTGGTACTGCGGCTGCCACACGACGATCACGCGACGGTAGGAGCCCATCGCCGACTATCTTGCCGCCCTTCAGCGCGAGGTGGGCTCGTCGCGGACCGGCTCGCCAGCCCGGCCCCGGTGCGGCACGTCCATTTCGGCGGCGGCACACCCACCATCATGGCGCCTTCCCACTTCCGCGACTTGATCGCGGTCATCGCGCGAAGGTTCCGGCTCGACCCGGACGCCGAGATCGCTGTTGAGGTCGACCCGCGCGCGCTCACGCCCGCCATGGCTTCCTCGCTCGGCGAAGCCGGAGTGACGCGCGCGAGCCTGGGCGTTCAGAGTTTCGACCCCGCGGTCCAGCAGGCCGTCAATCGCATCCAGAGCGTTGAGCAGACCGCGTCGGCGAGCGAGCGTCTGCGGTCGGCGGGCGTGCGCGGCATCAACATCGACCTGGTCTATGGCCTACCTCGCCAGACCACCGCCTCCTGCATCGAGACGGTGAGGGAGTGCCTGCGCCTTCGGCCGGACCGCTTCTCGGTGTTCGGCTACGCGCATGTGCCCTCCTTCAAGAAGCATCAGCGCATGATCGACGTACCGGAGGATCGGGCTCGATCATTACGCTTTGCCGAGTGATGCCTTGGCGCGGGCCCAGTCGGCGGGCGCCCTCCGCCGCAACTTTCAGGGCTACACCACGGACCCGAGCGACGTCCTGCTGGGCTTCGGCCCCTCAGCCATCGGGCGGCTTGCGCAGGGATACGTCCAGAACGAGGTGGCGCTCGGACGCTATGCGGCCCGCATTGCCGCGGCGAGCTCGCGACGGCGAAGGGTTATGGCCTCACGGGGGCCGACCGGCTCAGGGCCGATCTCATCGAGAGGCTCATGTGCGATTTCGAGGTCGACATCGGCCAGACCTGTCAGCGGCACGGGGCACGTGTCGACGCGCTGCAGGACGTTTTCCCACGGCTCGGCGCGCTTGAAGGCGACGGCGTGATCCGGTTCGACGGCAACCACGTGTCGGTGCCCGAGGATGCGCGATTTCTCGTTGGCTCCGTCGCGGCAGCGTTCGATGCCCACCTGGGAGCCTCCAGCCGGCGCCACAGCCGCGCGGTTTGACTTGGATAATCCGCCCCCTCGAAGCGGCGTCGGGAGAGAGTTGCGCGCCGAAACTAAACCGATCCCAGGTGAACGTCGGCCGCATCCCGGGCTCTCGGCCCTTCTGCGGCGGAACCGCGGCTCACGCGCCGGCTTGGCGGACGTCCCGCCGCAAAGCTTCCAGCGTCGGGGCGTTTGGACAATAGCCCTCGACAGCCATGCGAGCATCGCCCCTTTCGAGATCCTCGCCGCAGCGCCTCGCATCCTGACAGCCGGCGCAGACGACTTGCATGTCCCGCATGACGGGCGAGAGCCGGCGCTCCACGTCTGCGGGATCGAGCCCCGACAGCTGCATGAGCCGAGGCAGCTCGGAAACCGGGGCGGCACGGCCCACGGCTAGGCGGCCGAGCACCTCCTCGGCGACGAAGACGTCCCGGGCGAGGATCGCACGCCCTTCCGGCCCCAGCGCATCGAGCTCGCGGCAGATCGCCCTGCGCTCCCCCCAGCGTCGAAAGAACTCGATCAAGCTCATGGTTTCTCCCCTTCCAGCGGATGGTCGCCATCGCTCCTTGGAGTGCGGAGGCGACGTTGCTGCCGCGCCTCAGGGCCCGGCCTGCGTCCGCTACGGCGCCGAGCGGGATCGGTCGAAGAATGCCGCGTTCGGGCAGAAGGCCGGTGAAACATCGGCACCGCCCCCGTCGAGCCAGTGACGGCACTCCTCGAAATTCCGGCAGAGCAGG
>JAJFBI010000438.1 GCA_020697385.1 Microvirga sp.
CGCTGCCCGAAATGGTGGTGGCGAGAGACAATCTCAGGAGCGTCATGCCGGAAAGTCTCTTGCTCGAATTGCTAGATGCAAGGATCGCGCGCAAAAGAGCGGAACCCCACTTGCCTGTGAGCCCTTGGAGCGCGTGAGCTACACGTTCCCCCGGTGTCGCCTCGCGATCCTCCACCAAGCCCGGTCGCGATTATCAACGATGAGCTTGGCGAGGGATCGCGCGGGCGCTTACGGCCTTTCGAGCCAACGGTCATCGCGTGGTTCTAACTTTGCGTGCATCGTGTTGAAGGCCATTTTAGCCTGCTTTGTAGCTTCATCGACGGATGCGAAGGACCGACCAGAGATGCCCCATAGCTCTCCATGCTCATAGATCGTCCACTCGAAATGATTGGGTGCCTTGTCGCAAGGCGCGACGACGATGTTGAACGGCTGTGGCGTTGGAATGGCCATGTCGGCAATATGGTGGTTATGGCCCGCCACCGCCACTCCAAGTCGTTCAGCTATTTCACGTTAGCAGCCTTGGTCCGAAATTTCAAAAGACCCTACTACCCCGCGCGTCGGCGCGACCGCCGCCGTCGCTTGACCACGAAGGGCCGTGCGGCTCCCTCGATCATCGGCCCTGCCATGAAATGGGATGGCCTCAGGGTCCCTGGTCATCGTCGGCCGGGTCCTCGGGCTCGACCTCGGGAGGCGCGAGGCCGCGACGGCATCGGCCAGCGCGCCTGCGACCTCGCCATGTGCGGGGCGGCGACCTGGAGGACGGAGCGAAAAGGTGGAGCGTTGCGCGCGCGGCCTGCAATCTCATAAGGCCGGCTCGGCGCGCTTGCGGGCTCGCCAGCCGCGCCACGACAGCGCCCGTTTGCCTGGGCTTCACCGAGGCCGCTCACAATATTAGGCGATCCGCAGACCCCGTGCTTCACTGCCCGCGAGGGCAGGTCCGCGTTCGCGGGAGGAGCTCATGAGGCGGCGGGAGGTCCTTGCGCTCGTAGGCGCCGATTTATGGCCGCTCTGGGCGAGCGCGCAGCAGCTGGGGACACCTTATCGCATAGGATTTTTGCGCAATGGCTTGCCACCTCCGACCTTCATCGAGGGCCTCCGGCAAGGGCTGCGCGAACTGGGCTACGTCGAGGGCCAGAATATTAGGATCGAGTACGCTATGGCCGCTAGTGCTGATGAACTCCGGGCCGCAGCGGCTGAATTGGTCCGTCTAGTGTCGATGTCATCATTGCTTCGGGCACGCCACCAACCGTCGCGGCCAAGAACGTAACAACAACGATCCCTATCGTGTTCGTAGCCTCGATCGATCCTGTGGCGACGGGCGTCGTTACGAGCCTCGCGCGCCCCGGCGGCAACATCACTGGATTCGCCGGCATCCACGCCGATTTGATGGGTAAGCGGTTGGAGCTGCTGAAAGAGCTCGTTCCTGGTCTGTCGCGGGTTGCCGTCATGGCGCACGCTATGAATCCTGGAAACGTGGAGTACCTTCGCCAAGCAGAGCATGCTGCCCCGGCGCTCGGGCTGAAGCTGCAGCTTGTCACCGTGCACGCTGCTGACGAGTTCGAACGTGCATTCCGCGACATGGAAGCGAGCGGTGCGGTCATCCAGCTAGACGACGTGCTCTTCACCTCGCACCGTGGCCGGCTTGTTGAGCAGGCTGCGAAGAAGCGCCTTCCGGTCGTGTACGGCTTTCGAGAGTTCATGGAGGTAGGTGGCCTCATGGCATACGGGGCGGATCTGCCTGACCAGTACCGACGGGCCGCCACCTACGTCGACAAGATCCTGAAGGGCTCTAAGCCGGCCGAACTTCCGGTTCAGCAGCCCACAAAGCTCGAACCATTGATCAACGTGAAGGCGGCAGGCGCACTCGGTCTCACAATTCCACCCGCGCTCCTTGCCCGCGCGGACGAGGTGATCGAATGAGCAACTGTGTTGTCGCGGCAGTGCGAGACCCCTCAGGCGGATCGGACATCCCAGGCGACATTGTCGCGGGCGCGCCCGCCACGATCGGCTATGCGACTGCCGAACCAACCGACGCCACGAACTCCCGCCGCCTCATGTGCACCTCCCGCGCGAGCGGACCTGCTCTCGCGGGCAGTAGTGCACGCCTTCCACCGCCCGGCGCATAGCGGCGCTCGAATGACACGCTCACTCGATCACCTCGTCGGCGCGGTTGAGCAGTGTCGGCGGCACGTCGAGCCCGAGCGCTTTGGCGGTCTTGAGATTGATGACCAGCTCTATCTTCGTGGGCTGCTCGATTGGCAGGTCGCTGGGCTTTGCGCCCCTGAGAATTTTGTCGACGTAGGTCGCTGCCCGGCGATAGTTCTCTTCCAGCTTGGGGCCGTAACTGATCAAGCCGCCGGCCTCGACGTGGTCGCGATAGCCATAGATCGCAGGCAGGCGGGCAGCTGCAGCCAGCTCGGCAATCCGTTGACGGTAGGTGCGAAACACCGTGTCCGGCGGCACCAAGAGCCCTTCGGCCCTCCCTCCGGCAAGGGTCGCAAAGGCGTCGTCGAGCTGTGCGGCGGAACGGATCTCTACAGTCAGCAAGACCACTTGCGTAGACTGCACTGCATCGCGCGTCGCCGCGATTTGTGGCGCATGCAGCGGATTGCTGGCATTGACGAGGACAGCGACACGCGACAGGCGCGGCATGAGTTCACGCAGCACATCAAGCTGCTTTGATGCCAGCACGTCGGCGAAGTTGCCCAATCCGGTCAGGTTGCCGCCCGGGTGAGACAGTGATTGCGCCAGCCCGAAGGCGACCGGGTCCGCAACGGAGGCCATCACAATCGGGATGGTGGAGGTGGCCTGTTTGGCCGCCAGATGTGCGGCTAGCGGTGACGACACGATGACGTTCGGGTTGCGGCGAACCAAGTCTGCTGCGAGACCTGGGAGCCGCTCAAGATCGCCGTCGGCGAACCGGTACTCGTAACGAATGTTCTCGCCGTCCGAGTATCCGAGCTGTCGCATGCCGCCACGGAAGCTTTCCAGATCGCGGCGGTATGCTGCCTCTGAGCCGGCAATGAGCACGGCAATCAGAGGTCGCTTATCCGCGGGCTGCTGAGCTCGTGCAGCCCGCGGCCACGCAGCCGTAGCCCCTAGACCTGCGATCAGCTCCCGTCGCTGCATCAAGCGGACCTGCTCCTGCTCTCGACTGAAGCACGAAGTCACAAAATCGGCTAGTGCAACCCGCCCGCAGGCCTTGTCTTGCGGTGCTATTGACAGGCACCGACCGAGGCTCGCAGTCTGGTTGCGTGGGGGCGTGCCATGAGGATTGCCACCATGGACCATTTCGATCACATCCTGAATTGGAAGCTCAAACAGGGCTCGCATCTGTTCCCCGGCAAGGACGGCGGAACGTGCATCAACGAAGCGGCCATCGTCGCAGCTGGCTTCGAGTACCAGCCGGTCATGCGTGTAAAAGATATGCCAAACTGCTTTTCGCGCCCGATCTGCAAGCTGGCGATGAAACTGAACGACAACGCGAGCGATGCCGACCGGCAGCGCCTACTTCCGTTTGTGACGCGGCTCGCCTGTGCTGACACGCCGGAAGTGGAGGCGAAGCGCGCCGCGTTCATAAGGGCCCAGAACGTGACCGCTTACTCGTTCGAGCATGGGGTTCGAGTGCTCGAAGGTGCTTTAGCTATTGGACGGCAGGCCGAAGTCATGGATGCTGCTGACGTGACGAGCCGCATGGACGAGGTTCAGTCGCGTGCGTCCAGACCGACCTTTTTGGCGGACAGTCCCGCGTTTTCCAAGATCAAAAGCTGGTTCCA
>JAJFBI010000439.1 GCA_020697385.1 Microvirga sp.
TGAACTGTTGTGCGGATATTTCCTCAATCCGCCCCATCGGGCGGCCGAGCAGGTCCGTCAGGTTCCATGCCCTGCCTTCATCGGTAGGTGTTACGATCACATCCAAGCTCGCCTCCAGTGCCCACACTACTTATGAATCTACATGGGTCTTTGGTCTCACGCCTAAATATCGTGAGCGCAGCGTGTTCCCTTATATGTCCAGCCTGCCGGTATAGAATGGATTGGCTGCGCTTCAGTACCGCTCTATGCTACGGCAAGGCCGCTCTCACAGAGAGGGGCGTCTTTGCTCTTACAAGATGGGCGCATTGAACGTAAAACGCCGCACCCGCTCCGCCGGCCGATTGTCTTCATCAAGACTTGATGGCGCGCAGGTTCACGGCCGTGCTCCTGTCTCACTAAAGCATCGGACCCAAAAGCGGACTTGCACTTTTGGGATCGATCCGATGCTTCTTCCATAAATGAGAGCGTCGTGTGGACCGGACCCAGGGGCCGCACGATGCTCTAAGCCGAGTCTCTGCGCAAGCAGGGAGCACTACACATTTCTGAAGGGCAAGGCATCTTCTGCGTCGATCCGCAGCGGGATACTCAGGCATCAGCACTGTGAGACTAGTCAGCCACAAGGCTGTAGGCGTGAGAGCAATTGGGGCAGCCTCGATCCGTGGGATAATCAACAATCCACCACTCAAGCCAAGCGGCAGCCACTGCGGCATCTCCGATTACCTTTCATACCGGTTCAAGAGGAGGTCCTTCGCTTGGTTCACGCGTGCGGCGAGATAGGTCGAGCCGCCTTGATCCGGATGGAGCTTCTTCATCAGGGACCGGTGAGCCTGTCGGATCTGATCGGGGGTGGCCCCTAGTTGGAGATCCAGGATCCGGTAGGCTTCCTCCGGAGTCATGACATCCGATGCGGCCTGAGCGGCTGCCCGCCGCTGCTCCTCATTCCGAGTATCTTCACGCCAGTGAGGAAACCGACGGTCGAGGTAGGCCTCGAGAAGGCGGACGCCGTCCGGATCGCCAGCTTGGCACTCCGTCAGCAGATCCCGCAGGCGAGCCTCATCCAGTGACCCGAGTGGCTGCCCAGCGAAAGCACCGGCAAGCACGGAGCCCTCCATCTCGCCGGTGTCGTGATCAAGTGTCATCTCAATCAGTCCCGAGCGAACGCGCGAAGTACTGCCGGAGGTCCGCGGCGAGCGTGTGCCAAGACCAGGGAAGGTGAAGCGGCTCCACCCGAGGAGCCAGGCTCCGAGACTTCCGATCACCAGGGCCAAGTCGATCCGCCCCCGCACCGCAAGCAGGCCCGCCAAGCCCAACACCAGCACCCCGCCGGTGATTTTAAGAAATTTCGCCAGGGTAGCAGGGTTCGCATGCGCGAAGTTGCTCAGGAAGAACCAGAGGACCGTGACGGCCGCGACGCCATACAGCAGCATCACGGCTTGCGCTCATTGATGGTGGTGAGCAGGCCATGGGCCTGCGCGTTGCTAGCGGACAGCCGGGCAAGTCCCTCGACGCCACTGGTCGCATAGGCGGCTGCGGCGCGCAGGAGTTCGGATAGTGTGTGGGGAGCTCCTGCATCGAACCGGGCATAGGCTCCGCCGCTTAGGCGGGCGATCTCCTGAAAGGCGCGGGCCGCATCAGGGTCGTGCCCCTCGTGGAACATGAAGGCTTTCACTCCGAGGAGACCGAGTTCGCCTGCGACGGCACAGAGATCGTCGATTGGCTCCTCCATGGCGTCGCCAACGTAGACGAGAACTTTCACTGGGGTTTGGCTCGCCTCAGTTCGGACATGGCGGAGCACCCGCCCGATCTGGGTTTGACCACCTTGGCAGTTGATCTTCGTCATGAGATCGGTGAGAGCCCGCGGATCTGCGACCCAACGGGAGGCGCGGCACTCACCGAAACCTCGGAAGTAGACCAACTGCACTGAGAGGCCGCCGGCTTGGCTCGCCGCAGCAAACATCTCGCCCTGGACCCGGCAGGCGAGATCCCAGGTGGGCTGCCGGCTCATGGTGGCATCAAGCGCGAACACGAGCCGCGCCCGGGAGGCATTGCCGGCCAGTGGTCCAAGGCGCTTGGCCTCCGCCAGGAACGAGTCAACCACTGAGGCCGTACTGCCAGCAGTTGTAGGTGGTCGTGTGAGATCCTTCTTGTCAGCCATTGCATCTCCCTCTCCAAAGATGTGGGGCTTGAGGGAGCGCCTGTAAATCCGCATACGGAGGGATAGCGCGGCAGTTCCAGGTTGCGAGCCCTGCGAACATGCAGGAAGAATGCTCGATGTAGTGGGCGCTGAAAGCGGTGCGGAACACCCTCACGAGAGGGGTCATGGACCGTCACTCCCTGGCATGAGGCAGAAGTAAGCCGGAGGGTGGCTTAAGGCAAGAGCAGCGGATGATCGTAAAGAGCAGGGGATTTCTTGACCTGACCCGGACCTGACTCTGGCTGTTCCGCGCACATGGTGCGTCGCCGGCGTATCCGGTTTTGCGCAAAGCTCATCACAACAGAGGTGAAGTCGCGCTCGGCCCATTAGGCTGTCACACTGGACTGCGGCTTGAAAACTTTCGCCGGTTTTGTCTGAATCTCCGAGCCCGGAGGGCACACTCTATAAACCCTGCTACTACCTTGCTGCCAGGAGCAGGGATCCTGAAAAGAGCTATTGGTGACCGGGATAGCTGCAAGCTGTTTGCTCCCAAGAGCATTGATGCGCTGCATATATTGATTGTGCGGCGCATCAATGCTCTCGATCCTGTTTGTTGTAGTACCGTATCGGCAAAGTCGATCATCGTTTGGACATGGGTACAGGAACCCTCATGCTCGATTCCCTTTAGTCACGAATGATTGACTGGGATTCCAACCGTTCTAAGATTCATAATTCAGTCGTTGTGTGAAGGTGCGTCCATAATCAAAAATCCGGAGGGACGAGATGGTCAGCCTGACGATCAATGGAACCGTTCATCAAGTCGATGCTGAACCAGACACGCCTCTTTTGTGGGTCATCCGTGAGCAGGTCGGCCTGACCGGGACGAAATACGGCTGCGGCGTTGCCCAATGCGGCGCTTGTACCGTTCATGTGGATGGCGTTGCCACACGTTCCTGCAGTCTCCCGATATCGGCGGTTACGTCTGAGCAGAAGATTGTGACGATCGAAGGTTTGTCTCCGGACACGTCGCATCCGTTGCAGAAGGCGTGGCTCGAACTCGATGTTCCGCAATGCGGCTATTGTCAGACAGGTCAGATCATGGCCGCTGCGGCGCTCCTTCAGGCCAACCCTGACCCCTCGGACGAGGACATTGTGGCCGAGATGACGAATATCTGTCGATGTGGAACCTACAACCGCATCAAGGCGGCCATCAAGCTCGCTGCCTCAGAGAACCGCGGCTGACCGGGATCAGGAGGAACCTATGACTGCAGCACTCGATGTATCTCGCCGCTCATTCCTCGTCGGTTCCGCTGCTGCAGCTGGAGGACTGGCGCTGGGCTTCAACATTCCCTTCACCGGGCAGGCGTTTGCGCAAAGCAATTCTGAGATCAATGCCTGGGTGATGGTGAGGCCGGATGAAACGGTGGTGGTTCGGATCGGTCGCGTCGAGATGGGGCAGGGCACTCTGACAGGCCTTGCCCAGCTCGTTGCCGAAGAGCTTGAATGCGACTGGGCAAAGGTCACGACCGAGTATCCGACCCCAGGTCAGAACGTTGCCCGCAGCCGCGTCTGGGGCAATTTCCAGACGGCCGGGAGCCGGGGTGTGCGCGATTCGCATGA
>JAJFBI010000440.1 GCA_020697385.1 Microvirga sp.
GGCCCTCGCAGCAGCCCTGGCATTCCTGACAGCACGGGACATTTCCTATCGGCGAGAGAGCGAAGCGGAAAGATCGGCTCTTGCTCTTGCGGTCAGTGAGGAGCGTGGAGCCGTTGCCATCGAAGCAGCGGAACTCGGAACGTGGCGTTGGGATGCCGAGAACGAGGAAGTAGTCGGATCGGATCGGACTTGCGCCTTGCTGGGCTTGCCGCGAGTTCCAGCAGGCGGGGCCGAATTCAGCTTATCGATCGAACGGTTTCTTGAGGCCGTATACATGGACGACCACACGGCTGTTCGAACAGCGATCGAGCGCTGTCTCAATGAGGGGTGTACCGTCAACGTGGACTTCCGATCTGTTCATGCGGACAAGAGCCTGCATTGGGTGCGTTTGACAGGACGTGTACCGCAACTCACCGGCTCTTCGTCCAAGATCATCCACGGTGTGATTGCTGATATAGGCCCTCAGAAGCGGGCTGAGGCCGAACGCTTTGAGCTTCTGCGGCGCCTTGCGGAGGCTCAGGAGAACGAACGGCGCAGGATCGCTCGTGAGTTGCACGACCAAGTCGGCCAGACGGTGACAGGTCTGTCCCTAGGCTTAAAGGCACTTGAACAGAAGTTGCTGGGCAACCCTGGTCAAGAGCAGGTGCAGTGGTTACGCTCTCTCACATCCGAGCTGGGTCGGGATATTCATCGTGCGGCAGCTGACCTGAGGCCGACGGCTCTGGACGATCTCGGTCTCAAGGATGCGCTCCTTGCCTTCGCAACCGATTGGAGCGAGCGTTTTGGCTTCGCGGTCGATGTCCAGTTCGTTGGCGGCTCAGCTAGGCTTTCGCCCGAGATCGAAACAGTCGTCTACCGGGTCCTGCAGGAAGCCCTCACAAACGTCCTGAAGCATGCCCAGGCTCGCCATCTGAGCATCGTCCTCGAGCAAAGAGCCAAGAGCCTTCATATCATCATTGAGGACGATGGGGTGGGCTTTGTGCCCGACGCTGTTGATAGCGTCGATCGTTCGTATGACTGGAAGTTACGCAGCCGACCTCCCTTAGGCCTTTCGGGAATTCGTGAGCGGTTGTCTCTCGTCAACGGCACCATGTGGATCGAATCCACACCTGGCGAGGGAACAACTCTTTTCATTAAGATCCCGACCCAAGAGAACGGGCCCACTCCATGACTGAAATCCGAGTAGCCCTTGCAGACGATCACCCCGTCGTCCTCGCCGGGGTCAAAGCGCTGCTGCAGGAAGCGCACGAGATCACCTTGATCGGAGAGGCCACGACTGGATCCGCGGCTCTGCAGATGATCTGCGATTGTCTGCCGGATGTCGCGGTCATCGACATTTCCATGCCTGACCTGAACGGCATTGATCTGGCCACGCGGCTTGCAAAATCCTGCCCTCAGGTCAAGCTCCTCGCTCTCACGGTTCACGAAGATCGCGCCTATATTCAGCCCCTTCTCAAAGCTGGGGCGCGCGGCTATCTTCTGAAACGTTCCGCTGCCGAGGATCTCGTGCGCGCCATACGGGCTGTCGCATCCGGCGGCACCTACCTCGATCCGGCCATTGCGGATCGGGCGATCTCCGACACAGCGCGAGGCGGCAGATCGGATAGCACTCAGTCAGGCGATCCCGAGTCATTGAGCCAAAGGGAGGACGAGGTCTTGCGCCTGACCGCCCAAGGCTACAGCAACAAGGAGATTGCCGCCCGTCTCGACGTGAGCAACAAGACCGTCGAAACCTACAAGGCCAGGGCTGCTGAGAAGCTGGGGCTCAGGACGCGAGCGGACATTGTCAGATACGGCGCCTCCCATGGCTGGCTCGCGGATCTGCAAGGAAGTTGAATCCCTTTGTCAGCAGGGCTCCGCGGTAGGTACGCCAGCGTACATAATAGTCTGTGGACCTCCGAACTGCGATCAAAGCCGGACGTTGTCCTGGTGAGCGGATCGAGATTGCTCTCCTGGCTGCTGCGGCTAGGGAAAATTTTACTCCGTTCAGCAAGAAGATCCATACTCCTAGCCGCTGCCCCATCCGGTCCTTCCATCGGATGGGGCAGTTGCGTTTTGTCAGGATGACAAGACCATCTCACGCGCTTCCAGTGAAGCCGCCGCACGAGAAGCTATGCTCCGTCGAGCGCTGATGCAGGGCTTGCGGATCGAGAGCGTCTATCCAGGACTCGCCGCAGGCAATCTCTGCAGCGAGGTGGCGTTTTTGAGCAGAACTCCAATTCATCCGCTAGTCAGGCCATCTATCGCCTGATCGCCCCTGTCTGACTTGGCGAAGCCTCCAACTGTGGCAGGCTGACGGTCTCGGTCTGATCCAGGCGTTGATAGGCGCCGTCATCCGGCGGCACGGCCGGCATCGCGAGAATGTCCTTCTCCCCAATGCCCGGCAGCAGGAGCTTGCCGGCATGCATGGTCATATCGTCGAGTGGGATGGCCACCCGCTTGTTCCCGGGCCAACGCGGGCCGCGGTAGGTCATGAGCACGAAAACACGCTGGTCGCCTCCCCGCGCCAGACGCTCGACATTCCCAACCTGCTCCCCCTTCTCGTTGACGACATCCATGCCGGCAGCTTGCCCAACCTGAAGTTCAGCCCGCGATGATGATTGGCTCTGCAGCGCTTGCGCGGTGTCGATGCAGGCTTGGTACTGGCCTCCCTGACGGTGGACCTGCATCTTCTGAAGAGCCTCATGCGCCTCCGAAGGCGTCTTCCCCTGGAGAACGTTGATGAGTCTGTCGCACTCAGCTCTTCCCTGATCCGACTGGGCATGTCCCCAGTTCGGGGATAACGCAATGTATCCTGCTGCCAAGAGCAGCCCTAGTGATGCTCGTACCATCATTGGGTACCCTCACAATGTTGATCGCTGTTACATTTTCCATTCGACGGTAGCATTGCTTGAAACGGGATCACAAGAAGGTCAGCGTTCCGCCTCCAGATCATTCGTATCGCCGGGATCTGCTGTCGATCGGCCGGTCAGGGTCATATTCTGGTGCCGTCTTCACCTCGTCCCTCGACCGGGACAGATGAACAAGGCGCTCCTCCCATGACACCGCCTCGATCCACTTCGTATGGACAAGAACCATCTTGCCGGGCCACCAATTCTTCGTATCAACGATGAAGTAGCCGACGGACCAATCGCAGCCCTCAACCAGCATGTCTTCCACATGGCCGATATTGCCGTCGCGAGCGCGAATATAGTAGCTGATCACCTCGTCAGCGCTGCGCAGATGGGGATCGCCGCGTTCCTCGTTTTCATCCAGCATCGGCATGCTGCCCTGAGCCGCAGTGGTCGCCCCCAGCGCAGGTGCACCTCCCGCCGTTATCGGCGCCGCAGGCAGAACAGGGTATGCGGCCGCCGAAACAAAGGGCGTTCCAGGCGGCGACCAGTAGGGCGCCCACCTGTAGGCCTCGTAAAGCAGTGTTTCCACCTGGCGGGACACCGGAAGATCGACACCGCTTCCTGGGCTGCTTTCGACCTGCTCTCTCGTCAGATCGACTGCAATCGATTCAGTTCCTGCTCCCGGTGCCTTCGTATGGGATACAGGAAGCAGAACCTTGCGGCCCATGAGCCAAGATCCGGTATCGACAACGAGCCAGCGGACGCGCCAAGTGTCATCTTCGAACAGAACATCGCCGATGCTTCCAATATTCCCATCGCGGGCTTGGATCGGAAGACCCCTCAAGCTTGAGATGCGCAAAAGCATAATGGCCTCGAGTCGAACCTGTTAAACGCCAACCGGGCATCCATGCCTGC
>JAJFBI010000441.1 GCA_020697385.1 Microvirga sp.
CCTCGCGGCAAGGGGTGCACTGACCGCAGCTCTCATGCTTGTAGAAGTAGGCAAGACGGGCAATGGCGCGGACGATGTCGGTGGACTTGTCCATCACGATCACGGCGGCGGTGCCAAGACCAGACTTCAGGTTCCGCAGGGTGTCGAAGTCCATATAGGCGTCGGCGATCTGCTCAGCCGGAACGATCGGCACCGAGGAGCCGCCCGGAATGACGCCGAGCAGGTTGTCCCAGCCGCCGCGGATGCCGCCGCAATGGCGGTCGATCAACTCGCGGAAGGTGAGACCCATGGCCTCTTCCACGTTGCAGGGCTTGTTCACGTGGCCCGACACGCAGAAGAGCTTGGTGCCCACGTTGTTCGGACGCCCGATGCCGGAGAACCAAGAGGCACCGCGGCGTAGGATCGTGCCGGCCACCGCGATGGACTCGACGTTGTTGACGGTCGTCGGGCAGCCATAGAGGCCCATATTCGCCGGGAACGGGGGCTTTAGGCGCGGCATACCCTTCTTGCCTTCCATGCTCTCGATGAGAGCCGTCTCCTCGCCGCAGATATAAGCGCCTGCGCCGTGGTGGACGTAGAGGTCGAAGGGATAACCGTGGATGTTGTCCTTGCCGATGAGTTTGGCCGCGTAGGCCTCGTCCACCGCTCGCTGGAGCGCATGGCGCTCGGCCACGTACTCGCCGCGGATGTAGATATAGGCCGCATGCGCCCCCATGGCGAAGGAAGCCAGAAGGCAGCCCTCGACGAGGAGATGCGGATCGTTCCGCATGATCTCGCGATCCTTACAGGTGCCCGGCTCCGACTCGTCGGCGTTCACGACCAGATAGTGCGGACGGCCATCCGACTGCTTGGGCATGAAGGACCACTTGAGGCCTGTCGGGAAGCCGGCGCCGCCGCGGCCGCGCAGACCCGAGGCTTTCATCTCGTTGACGATCCAGTCGCGGCCCTGTTCCAGGAGGAACTTGGTTCCGTCCCAGGCGCCGCGCATCTGCGCAGCCTTCAGGTCCGGCGAATGGAAGCCGTAGAGGTTGGTGAAGATACGATCTTTGTCCTGAAGCATTCCCGATCACTCCATCAGGACGTCTTGTTGTCTTTGTCGACGACCACGCCCGGCTTGCTCTCGCTGCCGTCGCGGCGTGTCTCGGCTTGGGCAGGCGGCGTACCGGCTTCCGGGGTCGTCGGGCTGTTGGGAACAGCCTCGCCGTCCTTCGTCGGGGATGCCACGTAGGACTTGCCGCTCTGCGGAGCTGGCCTTACGCCCTCTTCTGTATGCGACTTGCCCTTGGTCGCCGTCGACGGATCGGCGGCTTCCTTGCGGTCAGCCGGATTGATCGGCGTCTCGCCTTCCTTGGCGCGTTCCGCTGGGGTATCCGCAACAGGGCTTTCGATGGCGCGACCGGCCGCGGGCTTCGCAGCCTTGGCCTCCTGAGGGACGCTCGCCATGGCCGCAGCGTTCTCGCCTGTCTCTGCGACCTTCGCCTGCTCCTCGAACCGGTTGCGCCAGGCGCCGACGAGCGAGCCATCGTAGAGCGTCGGATCCTGCAGGGTATTCACAGCCTCAAAAGGCTCGGACCGGTTGCGGCCAATCTGCGAACCCGTCTTTACGGGGCGGCCAGCGGCGAGGTCATCAAGAAGCTTCTCGAAGTTCTCGGTGGTCAGGTCCTCGTAGTAGTCATCGTTGATCTGCACCATCGGGGCGTTGGAGCAGGCGCCGAGGCACTCCACTTCCAGCCAGGAGAAAGTACCGTCGGCGGATACGTGGTTCTGCTCGCCGACACGGGTCTCCAGAACCTTCCGGATATCCCCGGCACCGCGAAGCACACAGGGCGTCGTGCCGCAGAACTGGATGAAATATTTTCCGACCGGCTCGAGGTTGAACATCGTGTAGAAGGTCGCCACCTCCATCACGCGGATCACCGGCATGTCGAGCCTCGCGGCCACCGCCTCGATGGCCTTGCGCGGCAGCCAGCCGCCCGCCTGCTCCTGAGCCTTGCCCAAGAGAGCGATCACGGCCGAAGCCTGCCGGCCCGGCGGATACTTGGCGATTTCCTTGTCCGCGAAAGCCTCGGTCTCCGGAGAGAGAACGAAGTTTTCGGGCTGCATGTCTTCAGGCGCGAGCTTGCGAACGGCCATACACTCTTCTCCTCATCGTCATGGCCGGGCTTGAGACCCGGCCATACGACTTGAACCATTTCAGCACGCTTCAATGAGCGTGGCTTCCTGTCCCGGCTTCGGGGCAGGTATTCTTTAGCGGTCGACCTCGCCGAACACGATGTCGATGGAACCCAGGACGCCTGCGACGTCAGCCAGCATGTGGCCGCGGCACATGAAGTCCATGCCCTGCAGATGGGCGAAACCCGGGGCGCGGATCCTGCAGCGATAGGCCTTGTTGGTGCCGTCCGACACGAGATAGACGCCGAACTCGCCCTTCGGAGCCTCTACGGCGGCATAAACCTCGCCCGCAGGGACGTGGAAGCCTTCCGTATAGAGCTTGAAGTGGTGGATCAGCGCCTCCATCGAGCGCTTCATATCCTTGCGCGAAGGCGGAGCGACCTTGCCGTCGAGGGTGTTCACCGGTCCCTGCCCGTCCGGCGCGCGCAGCTTGTCGAGACACTGGCGCATGATCCGGACGCTCTGGCGCATCTCTTCCATGCGGATGACCTGACGGTCGTAGTTATCGCCGTTCAGGCCCACGGGAATGTCGAAATCCATTTCCTCGTAGAGGGAGTACGGCTGCGACTTGCGCAGATCCCAGGCTACGCCGCAGCTGCGGACGATGGGGCCGGAAAAGCCCCACTTCCAGCAATCATCCAAGGTCAGAATGCCGATGTCGACGTTGCGCTGCTTGAAGATGCGGTTGCCGATCACGAGAGTATCGAGGTCGTCGAGCACCTGAAGGAAGGGATCGCAGAAAGCCTCGATATCGTCGATCAGCTCCGGCTGGATGTCCATGTTGACGCCGCCGGGCCGGAAGTAGTTGGCATGCATGCGCGAGCCGGAAATCCGCTCGTAGAAAATCATGAGCTTCTCACGCTCTTCGAAGCCCCAGAGAGGCGGCGTGAGCGCGCCGACGTCCATGGCCTGCGTGGTCACGTTGAGAAGGTGCGAGAGAAGACGTCCGATCTCGGAAAAGAGGACGCGGATCAGCTCGGCGCGGCGGGGCACCTCGATTCCGAGGAGCTTCTCGACCGCCATGCAGAAGGCATGCTCCTGGTTCATCGGCGCGACGTAGTCGAGCCGGTCGAAATAAGGATTGGCCTGAACGTAGGTCTTGTACTCGATCAGCTTCTCGGTGCCGCGGTGAAGCAGTCCGATATGGGGATCGACACGCTCGACCACCTCACCGTCCAGCTCCAGCACGAGGCGCAGCACGCCGTGCGCCGCCGGGTGCTGCGGGCCGAAATTGATCGTGAAGTTGCGGATATTATGCTCGCCCATGGGTCGCCCTTTCCGCTCCTTTAAGCCTTGGCCTTCTCGTCACCCGGAAGCACGTAATCCGTGCCTTCCCAGGGAGAGAGGAAGTCGAAGTTGCGGAATTCCTGATTGAGCTTCACGGGCTCGTAGACCACGCGACCCTGCCCATCGTCGTAGCGGACTTCAACGTAGCCGGTCATCGGGAAGTCCTTGCGCAGCGGATGGCCCTCGAAGCCGTAATCCGTGAGGATGCGGCGCAAGTCCGGATGGCCCGAGAACAGGATGCCGTAGAGATCGTATGCCTCGCGCTCGTACCAGTTCGCGGC
>JAJFBI010000442.1 GCA_020697385.1 Microvirga sp.
AGCGAGCGGGCAGCCTGGGGATCCATGACCACGGCGGTGGATTGTTCGTCCTTCTGGAACGCCAGCTGGATGTTGTCGCCTTCGAGCGTGACGGAAATGCCTGCCATCGATGTCCTCTTCCTTGTCCCACCCATATGGGGCTTCATCGCGGTTGGGGAAAGGCAAAGGCCTTGTTACGACGGATGCGCCTCGTCCCCAAGGGGAGAAGCGCATCCTGGTAAATCGGCGGTTTTCCTAGTCGGGAAGAAGCGTCAGACGCCACTGCCCGAAGGTCCGCCGGTCCTGCGGCGACCGGGGGCCGTCGCGTCGGTCGCCGGGGCTTCGGTGCTGCCGGCTCCTGCGCCGGACAGCATGGTGCCGGCAATGCCTGCATCGGCCGCCTGCTGGATGCGCAGGTTGTTCTGCACATGGGTGACGCCGGAAACGGACTCCGTGATATCCTCCGCATGGCGCTTCTCGAAACGGCTGTTGACCGTGCCGGAAAGCGTCACCTCGCGGTTCTCCACCCTCACGTCGATCTCGGAGGCATCAAGATGCGGATCCTCGGTGAGACGGTCGTTCACGTCCTCCAGGATGCGGGCATCGGAACGCTGATAGCCCTTTGGCCCGCGGCCGCGATGCTGGCCGGACTCGCGCATATCCCGGTCGCGGCGGCGCTCGGCGTCGTCATCCCCGAACCAGGACCGTACCTCGTCGCCGGCCCGCTCGAAGAAGCCGCGCTCCTCGTTGTAGTCGCGCGAGCCGCGGCCGAAGCTTTCGGATCCGGAGCGGTCGCGTCCATAGCGGTCCTGCCCGAAGCGATCCGGATCGTGCCGGTGATCGGTGTCGAAGAGGGGGCGTCCCTGGCCGCGCTCCTCACCGACTACGTCGTGCCAGTCGAGGGCCGAGCCGCCGCTGCCGTAGCCGGCCGAATCCCCGAAATCGCGCTCGCGGCCGCGGCCATAATCGTCGTCCGAGCGGCCGGAGCCGGTGTTCCGGTCATAGCCGGCGCTGCGATTGCCGAAGCCGCGGCGGGCGATATAGCCATCATCCTCGTCCCAGCCTGGATTCCGATTGTCGTACCGGTTGCGATCATTGGCCATGAGTGCGCTCCTCCTTGCTGCCGTCCGGGCCCTGAAAAGCCCGCTCTTGCGCAACCAACGTGAGGCGCGAACGTCTGTTCCGGACCCCCGGAGGAGCGTTGCAGCGCCTGTTTTTCAGCCTCGCTTGAACGCTCCTGCCGTCTTCGCATTGAGACAGTGGGGGCTTTCCAAAGCATGACGAGGTCAACGATGGCGGATCTGTCCGGATTGAGCGACGAGGCGCTGGCGGTGTTCGCCTTCGCGGCCTATCACCAGTTTTCAAGCGGCCAGATGGTGCGCAGCGTGGTGCAGAAGGACGGAGCTGGCCACAAGGCGAGCGACGCCGCCGTGGAGGAACTCACGGGCCGGGGGCTGATCGAGGCCGACGGCAGCGAGATACGCTTCACGCCGCAGGGCGAGGAGGCCCTGCAGGGGGTCATCTCCGGCATCCGGGGTAGCCGCTAAACACCCGGTCCATTCAGGCATCCATCGAGGAGCGCCCAGGGGGCAGGCCTGGGCTTTGCCTTGCATTTGCCCCATCCGTACCCTACGTAGTTCTGATCGACATTTGGCCGGACGACTGGGCTTCCCGCTTTGGCACTGCCGGGCGCACGTTCCTTCTCTACCATCTATCGACTAACGGGTGTCTGGCGTTAAGCTCGCATCCACGTGCAAACGACAGTGAAAAGGGAATTCCCCATGGAACAGGGAACCGTGAAGTGGTACAATGAAACCAAGGGTTATGGTTTCATCCAGCCCGACAACGGCGGCAAGGACGTGTTCGTTCACGCCACGGCGCTCGAGCGCGCCGGCATGCGCAGCTTGCAGGAAGGCCAGAAGATCTCCTATGAGCTTCAGACCGACCAGCGCACCGGCCGTGCTTCTGCAGTGAACCTGCAGAACGCCTAAGGTTTCAGGCCGGAGGACGTACCATGGTACGTCCTCTTGCATATGAGCCGTTCCGGGTCAGGGGCGGCTTTTTTGTTATGAGGAAAGGCTTTGCATGGCAAAGGAAGAACTGATCACCTTTGAAGGACTTGTGACCGAAATTCTGCCAGATGCGCGCTACCGCGTGCAACTCGACAACGGGCACGAGGTCATCGCGTACACGGCCGGCAAGATGAAGAAGAACCGCATCAAGACCCTCGCCGGCGACCGCGTGACCGTCGAGATGTCGCCCTACGACCTCGAGAAGGGCCGCCTCATCTTCCGTCACAAGGATTCGGGTGCCTCTTCCGGTCCGCGCCCGCCGCAGCGTGGCAACCAGCAGTTCCGACGTCGCTGAAGCGATTGGCGCACCGTTGAGGCCGCGCCAATCGATCGAAGGCTTTTGACGGCTCCGTGAGGCCTGTTGTCAGGCGACCGCGTGCATCACCGAGAGGGTGACGCGGTCCGGGCCGAGATCCTCCTCCATGTCGGTGAGGTGCATCAGCTCGGCGAGGCGGTTGCGCGCCCGGTTGACGCGGCTCTTGATGGTGCCGACCGCGCAGCCGCAGATCTCCGCTGCCTGCTCGTAGGAGAACCCGGAGGCGCCCACCAGCAGCACCGCCTCGCGCTGGTCGTGGGGCAGGCGGGCCAGGGCCTTCTGCAGATCCTCGAAATCGAGATGGGGCATCTGGTCGGGTGCGACTGACAGGGTGGCGGCGTACTTGCCGTCCGCATCCTCGACCTCGCGGCGGCGCTTGCGGTACTCGGAATGGAACAGGTTGCGCAGGATGGTGAAGAGCCAGGCCTGCATGTTGGTACCCGGCTGGAAGCGATCGATGTTGGCGATCGCCCGCATCAGGGTTTCCTGAACAAGATCGTCGGCGCGGTCCACGTTGTTGGTCAGCGAGATGGCGAAGGCCCGTAAGTTAGGCGTCGCCTTGAGCATGGAATCGCGGAGAGAGACGTCGATACTCATGACTGATGCTTCTCCGGCTTGCGCTCGTCCAGCCGATTGATGATCTCGATGAAGCGGTCCGGCACCGGCTGCTCGCCGAGCGCCAGCGTCTCGTAGAACTGACGCAGCCGCTGGCCGATCTGAGCCTGCACCGAGCGGCTCAGGGCCGGAGAGGACGATCCGTGAAGGCCAGGAACGGTCTCTGAATCTTCGTTGCGCATGGTGTTTGGATTCTTCTTCTGCATGGGTTGTCCTGGACAATCGTGGACGAGCGACCTCCCGCGGGGGACGCGCTGAAAGCGGCACCCAATCGCCGAGGGGGTAACGTCAGGCATTTGTGATCGTTCCGCCCCGGAACCTACCCCTTCGGCGCTCATCCACAGGCAAAATCTGCCGTTAGGGAAGCGGGAACCTTTCCCGAATGGCCAAGTTTCCCACCCATGAAGCGCGGCCGTTGGGGGGCGCGTTTGTCTCAAGGAGAATTCCTCATGGCTATCAGCACCATCCTGCTCATCCTGGTCATCCTGCTGCTTATCGGCGCCGTACCGGCCTGGCCGCACAGCCGCGGCTGGGGCTACGGCCCGAGCGGCCTTCTCGGCGTGGTCCTCGTGATCCTCATCATCCTTCTGCTGATGGGACGGCTCTGAAGCCCATTCAACTGAGCTGGGTCGATGGCCGGGGCAGTGCCCCGGCCATTCCTTTATGGACCAGCGACCAAACCGCCCAGTGGGCCGAAATTCCTGACCGGCCTGCCGGAACGTGATATCAGACGGGCGGCGGATAT
>JAJFBI010000443.1 GCA_020697385.1 Microvirga sp.
GGCCACGGACCGCGTGAGCCCTGATCAGGATCCGGGTCAGGCCGGCATCTGCCTCTCGCTCGCTCGCGTCACCGTCGATGACGAAGCGCATCTCGAGGCCGGTCCTCTTCAGGCGAGCCGGCACGCTCAGCGTGGTCACATGTGCTCGGGCCTCTGAGGGCATCCCACCCGGATCGGCATCTCGCCCGAGGAGCCAGCGCAGCAGGTTGGCGGTGTCGAGCGAGATCTCGATCCTGTCTACAAGGACTTGGATGCGCGGCACGGTCGCGAGCAGGAACTGGCGAAGCTCGTCTCGCTTCAGCTCGGCCCAGCGGGCAACGTATTCGCCCGCGCGGGCCATTAGCCGCCTCTGGTCGGCCGCATCGCGGATCATGCCCTGCGTCGCGTCAAACATCGCCGAGGGATCGACGAGAAGCTCGCGCAGGCGGTTCTTGACGAGGGCTTCGAGGCTGGCAGCAGGGATTCGTTGCCCCTTCGGGTCGCTCTGGGCGCTGCCCGTGATCAGCGCCTGCGAGACATAATAGCGGTAGCGCGTCCCCTTCTTGACGGCGTGCGTCGGCGTCAAGCGTTCGCCCGCGGCATCGAAGGCGAGACCGGCGAGCAGACTCGGCTCGCTCGCGCTGGCGCCAGTCTCTCGGTCCACGCGATTGGCGCTGAGGATCTGCTGAACCTCGTTCCACAGGGGTTCGTCGACAATCGACCCGTGATCGCCGGGATAGGACTGGCCCTTGTGCACGATCTCGCCGCGATAGATGCGGTTTGCGAGCATCAGGTAGAGGGCGCCGCGCGCGAGCGGGCGTCCGCCGTAGCGGCTGCCGTCCGAGGCGAGCCGCACCTTGCTAAGGATCCCCTCTCCATCGAGCTCGGTCTTGAGGAGCCGCACCGATTTGAGCTCGCGGTAGCGCCCGAAGATGTGCCGGACGAGTTCAGCCTCGGCCTCGTTCACGACGAGCTTGCGGTCCTTGGCGTCATAGCCAAGTGGCGGCTGGCCGCCCATCCACATGCCCTTCCTCTTAGAGGCGGCGATCTTGTCGCGGATCCGTTCCCCTGTGACCTCGCGCTCGAACTGCGCGAAGGAGAGTAGGACGTTCAGGGTGAGCCGCCCCATGCTGGTCGTGGTGTTGAAGGCCTGGGTGACGGAGACGAAGGAGACCTGCCGCTTGTCGAAGATCTCGACGATCTTGGCGAAGTCGGACAGGGATCGCGTGAGCCGGTCGACCTTGTAGACGACCACGACATCGATCTGACCGGCTGCGACATCGGCGAGCAGCCGCTGCAGCGCCGGCCGCTCCGTGGTCGCGCCGGAGAAGCCGCCATCATCGTACATCTGCGGCAGCACGCCCCAGCCCTCGTGCCGCTGGGACGCGACATAGGCTTCGCACGCCTCGCGCTGGGCATCGAGCGAATTGAAGTCCTGCTCCAGCCCCTCCTCAGAGGATTTGCGGGTGTAGATCGCGCAACGCAGCTTCGGATGTGCCCGCGCGATGCCGTTCTCCTTCGGTCTACGCATCGCCGGCCACCGCTGAGGCCTGGGGTGCGCGACCGGGCGCTGTTTGCGGTCGGCTGGCCAGCGCCTCACGGGGCACTGGCTTCTTGAGCCCAAAGAAACGGGGACCGGACCAGTGAGCGCCCGTAATCGCCCGAGCGATCTTGGTCAGCGAGGCATAATGGCGACCGTCGTATTGGAAGCCCTCCTCGGTTACGGTGCCGTGTGGGTGCGCCCGCGCCATTCGCGCACGAGCCGGGCGCCCGGCTTGATCTGCGGACCAGGATCAAGGCTGATCTCGCCGCCGGCTTCGAGCGCCGCGGCGAGGCTCGCGAGCTTGCGCTGGGTCGCGTTCGTTAGCCCGCCGTGAGCGCGCTCTTGAACGCGGTAGGCGAGCGCGCGCATGAGAAGATCGCGGCTGAGGTTCGGCGTCTGGATCCTGAACAGACGCCGCCACTCGGAGCGGAGCTCGGCGAGGCCGAACTGCTGAAGGGCCGCAATCTGATCCGATATCGCCCGCGCTAGTAAAGGTGCCGGCCGAAGTGAAACTCGTGAGCGCGTCAGCGCATCCATCATGGTCCTCCGGGCTTTCGCGCCGAAACTGGCGCTGTCACCGCCGCAAGCCCGGAGTGGGACCGGGCGTCGGGCCGAGGGCCGGAGGATCTGGCCGTCTGGCTCGCTATGCACGCTCGGAACGGCAACGAAGTCCAGGGGAAAGTGCGGGAGAGACCCCGCTAAGAGGGAGAGGGTTATCGCGCTCGAAACCCCCGAGCCCCATTGAGGCCCCAATGCTCAACCGCGGGCGCGGGTGCTAGCTGCTCCCGTCCACGACGCTCCAAAAGCCGGTCTTCCGCCCGTGCGCGCGCTGCAGTTCCGCCTTGTATGCCGCGTGGTCCGGCAAACCGGGCGGGATGCGCTCGATGCGATCACTCATAATTTCCAGGCGGGCCATATAACGAGCAGCATGCCCGTAAGCCGATGAGCGGGCGTGAGCCAGGACGTCGTCGATCAGCGCCCGATAGAGCACGGTCGCGGCGGCGGGATGCTTCTCCTCCAGCGCATCCGCTGCCGGGGCGAGCGCTCCATAGTGCCGCCCATCCCAGGACCCGAGATGATCGAGCACGAGCTTCGCCGCAAGGTCCTGCCGAGGCCACTGGAGAAAGAAGGCGAGCGCGGTGTAGCGATGAGGAAAGGCCGCGGCATGCGCGAATGCGCAATCAAGCGCGTCGAACTCGCCGAAGTCGGGCAGATGCGCGAGGTAGTCGCGCAAGACAGCCGCGTCCAGCGTCGCCTCGAAGGTCTTCCATCGCAGCGCCTGCGCTGCCTGGGAATCGCCGAGCGCCTCGAGAATGCGGATTTCCACTCGAACGCGATCCCGATCGGCCCGGTCGTGACCTGCCGTCCCGTCGCCGATGTCCTCAAAGGTCATGACGCGCAGGCCCAGCCGGCCCGGCCGGCGCACCCACTCAAGAGCGTCGGACGCACGTCCCGCAGCAAGGAGGCGTTCTGCGATCCCTACGGAATCCTGAGCCCGCGAGGGCCGGCTGGATTCCAGCGCAATGAAGGCGTCGACGTCTCCGCGCCGGTCAGCAATGGCCTGGCGGGTCCTGATCATGCGGTCGATTCGGACCCGGCGCCCCCAGTCGCGCTCCTCAGCTCGCACTGGGCCGATCTCCTGGGCGGCGGCGGCAAGTCCGGCGTCCAGCCGCTCGATGGCAGCAGATGGAAGGAGCGGGACGACGCCCGCGAGGACCGTTTCAATGAGGCCATGATCGTCCTGATGCAGCAATGGCATCAGCCGATCGGGCAGCTTCGCCTTCTCGGCGTCGGAGAAGCTTCGCACGAGGACAGGCACCGCCTCGCCAGCCTCGCGGTACACCTCCTGCACCTGGCCGGAGGAGTCGTCGACCCGCTCGAAAACACGCTCGGCGGTCGCCAGAAAGCGCAGGGCCTGCTCGGCTGCCATCACAGGATCGGCCGCCCCGAGCTCGTCTGTGATGGTCGTAAGCGTGGCCCTGAGATCCGCGACGAAGGCCTTGCGTTTCTCCCAATCGATAAACCCGCGTGCCTTCTGCAGCGCGCTCACGCGGCGATTCACGACAGCCGCAACCGCATTGGGCCCGCGAGCGCCTGCGAGCGCTGCGTTCACAATCCGCTTGAAACCTGCATTCCGGCCCGCTTCGTCAACGACGAGCTTTGCCAGTTTGTCGGGCCCAAGCGCCACCAGTGCCTCATGCGTG
>JAJFBI010000444.1 GCA_020697385.1 Microvirga sp.
GTCTCCTGGCAAATCACGCCCGACCCGGTCGCATGAAGAAAATGTAAGTTGAAGTTAATCCAGGGCTGAACGATGTACTCAGCCAAGCGGATACCCCCTTTTCCGCTGCAAGTAAGCCACTCCCCACCCCGCAGCCCCCCATGGGAGCAGGCTTACATAACTTGGGCGCGGTGGAAGCCGCGCCCCTTTTCTTGCCCGCGATATTAGGAAATGGCAACCGGCTGAGGGTGATGCGCACCGCGCGTTCGCTGCAGCGCTCGTAAAGCGCGATCTCGGCTGTGCTCGTGAACCGTCCGGCGATCAGCCCATCGAGCCAGAGGCGGCGCTGCAGGGCCGGCCGGTCCATAGAGCCGCCGGAGAAGCCGCCATCGTCATAGCGCGGCCGTGGGCCTGGCTCTTGACGTAGGCCTCGGCGGCCTCGCGCTGGTTCTCGAGCGAGTTGAACTCCTGCTCGAGCCCGTGCTCGGTGGAGACGCGGGTGTAGATGGCGCAGCGCAGCGTCCTCATGGGCGTGGCCCGGCGGGTTGCGGTCTGTTGCGCAGGCCGAAGAAGCGGGCCCGTTCCAGTTGGTGCCGGTGATGGCTCGCGCCACTTCGGAGAGGCTGCGGTAGGTGGCGCCGTTCCAGGCGAAGCCGTCCGTGACGACGACGACCCGGTGCATGGCGCCGGCATGCTCGCGCACGAGCTCGGTGCCGGGCTTGAGCGAACGCCGCTCCGGGAGAGGCGGGATCGAAGGCACGAGCCTGCGCGCGGGCTTGTCGCCAGAGGCGCGCCGGGCCTCTTGCTCGCGCGCGATCTCGTCTAGGAAGCGCAGCGTCGCGCGATCGAGGTCGCCATAGGCGTTGGCCTGGATGCGATAGGCGATGATGCGCAGGAGAAGAGAGCGGGGAAGGTGGGAGGAGGCGCGCTGGCGCGCAAGAGCTTGCGCCAGCGCAGCCGAAGGGCGTCAAGGTCGAGAGCGCCGAGGCGGACGCGCCCCGGACCGGATTGGGGCTTGAGCGCACCCGGCGAACCGGGCGCGCGCGCACTTCCCTGGTCACCGCGGGCGAGCGCGCGGTCATGGGAGGACTGTCTAACCACGCCCCCCGAGCGGGAAGCCGGTAGACCGTCTTGCCTTGCGGGCTCTTGTCTCGCTCGATCACGTAGCCCTTCTGGCGCAGGCCGGTCAGGGCCGCCCGCGTGGTGTGCGGCAGCCAGCAGGTCGCGTCGACCATGGCGGCGAGGCTCGCGCCGCTCTTGCGTTGCATCAGCGCGATGATCTGTGCCTGCTTGGAGCCGGGGCGCGGCAAGGAACGATCTACGCATCGGTTTGCTCCTCCTTTTCTGCCGGAGCAACGCGACGCAATGCAGCGAGGTTCCTGCTCCGGCGGGACGAGAACCACGGGCCTAAGAACCAACCCGGGCTCCTCAGCCAGCGTTCACCGGGCGGGGCTGCATCGGCCTTATGAGCACCGGGTGCCAGGCTTTCAGCTACTCCACATTCTCACGAGAAACTGGGCTCGACAGCGCTGATTAGAGACTGGGAGCGCGCGTTGGCGACGCTTTGAACGAAATTGCCGCTGGTGGGGCCGACAATACGGCGGCTGCGCTGCATGTCCGTGCAGCGTCGCGCCCGTGACCGGCTCTTCATATGAAGGCGAAGTCATCGGCCGACAGGCTCGTGATCGTGTAGCCCACGAGATAGATGCCGGTAACATTATTGAAGGGAATGACCACCACCCCGCCGGTCTCGTAGGCTCGCGACAGCATCGAGGCGAAATCGACGCCGGAGCCCGCCCCCTGGACGGCGATCAAGTCGCCCGCCCCCGCTCCGAACTGGCCGTCGAAGACCACGTCGAGGCCGCCCGAGCCGACGTCGAAGACGAAGGTGTCGTTGCCGAACCCGCCGAACAGGCCGTCAACACCCGCACCGCCGTCTATGCGGTCGTTGCCGTCGCCACCATAGAGTCCGTCATCACCGGCGAAGCCGAAGAGCGCGTCGACTCCGGCTCCGCCCACGATCTGATCGGACCCTACGCCCCCGATCATGAGGTCATCACCGGCGTCGCCGTTCATGGCGTCGTTGCCATCATCGCCGGCAATCACATCGTTGCCATCGCCTCCGAAAAGGCCGTCGTTGCCAGCGCCGCCAGAAATCGCATCGACCCCGGCCTCACCGAACATGTTGTCGACCTCGTGGTCGCCGAAGAGACTATCGTTGCCTACGCCGCCAAGAACCCAATCAACGCCGGCGCCCCCGAAGACTGTATCGTTGCCGGCGTTTCCTGCCATCAAATCGTTGCCACCGATGCCATACATGATGTCGTCGCCAGATCCGCCGAGCACCTGGTCGCTGCCTTCAGTGCCATACCGAGAAAAGCCGCTGACGGAGGCGGCAGTATGGTCCTGCTCCGGACCGTAAAGACTGCGAAGTCCGCTTACTTCATCGGCCGACGGACCCGTGAGACTGTAGGTCACAACGGGGTACATTATATCGGCAGGAGACTGGGAGTGCGACAACCCGAGCACATGGCCGATCTCATGGAGGGCGACGAGATAGAAATGATGAGCATCGGACGATCCGATATCGACCGCCACGGCCGCTTTCGTGATCCGCCCGCCAGTTGCCCACCAGTGTGCAACGCCGCCGGCCGAGTGTTCTGGGATATCCCGTTGGCCTACCCTAATGTCGGCGTCAATCGAGTCAGAAACTTCAACGAAGTCGAGATTTGAAATTTGATCCCATGTCTTGAACGCCGAACGCACGGCGTCGCGAAAAGCAGCGGGGACCGGAGCTTCGAAATCCGGATATCCGGCGAATGAGCTGGCGAGTCGGGCGTCAAGATCGAGTTCAGCGAAACTCCAAGTGACGGTTGGCTTGTCCCAGCGAACACCCTCAGTATGGAATGGCATCTAGTACCTCGGCCCAGCAAAATACATCTGCGCTGGAAGCCATGATTCGGGTTACCAATTCCTGTAGCGCTAATGGCCCATTTTGGCGCACGGCAGACCGTGAACTCTGACATTCTGGGTTCGACTCTTTCGGTCGTGGTTGAAGGTCAAGTGCAACGGAGTTGCACTCGGTTGCCGGAGTTGTGGCCTGCGCAAGCGCGGGCGTGATAGCGAGCAGGACGTAGCTGATCAGGCTTGTGAGAGCTTGCATATCCATCGGTCTCCTGTGCGGTTGGGTCTAGAGGCGCTGTGTGGGGCGGGGGCCTCAGGCCGTTTATTCCCGTGCTGGCGGGCTTTCCCGCCCTTCCCGCCGGCTGCGCTCGCGAGAGCGCGGTCACTTGGGAAGGCTCGATTGGTCGCGGCAAAGCCTCGCCTTTGCCGCGGCACCTACTATTCGCAGTCCATGTTCTCCTGACAGTAATCGCCTCCTCCACAACGGGTCGCGCGCCACGATTGGTCGTAGTCGCTCCCCGTGATCTAGCGTGCGAACAAAGGCTTGGGACGCCACTCGAACCTGCGACCGTAGGGCAGACAGGTCAAAGCTACTGATGCGCCCGCTTGGCCGGGCATCACACCGTTACGGCTGGGCGCCTTGCAGCGGCTTCTGGCGAGGGGTTAAGCTTGGTCGCATGATGACTAAGAAGCCAGATCGCGAGCGCCTGAGAGGACGGTGGCGCGATGCGCAAGAGCTGAGTGGCGGCCCGTTCCGGCTTAGTGGAATCAACCGCCACATTCAGTTCTCGGCGCTTCACGCAGTC
>JAJFBI010000445.1 GCA_020697385.1 Microvirga sp.
CGGTTTCAGCTCCAAGGCGACCACGCTTGCCGTCTTCGCGATTTCCGGCGGGTTGGCCGGGTTGGCGGGCATTTCCGAAGTCGCAGGGCAGATCGGTCAGCTCCAACCCTCGATCTCCCCGGGATATGGCTTCACGGCCATCACTGTCGCCTTCCTCGGGCGTCTCAACCCTGTTGGAATCCTGGTCGCATCGCTTGTCGTAGCCCTCACCTTCATCGGCGGCGAGAGCGCGCAGATTCTGCTGAAGCTGCCGCTCGATCTCACCCAGGCGTTTCAGGGCATCCTGCTCATGTGCGTGCTCGCGGCCGACGCCATGGTCAGCTACCGCATTCGTTTCGCAACACGGGGAGGGGGCAAGTGACCGTCTTCGAGGCCATTCTCCTCACCATCGTCACCGCCTCCACGCCGCTGCTGATCGCAGCCCTTGGAGAACTCGTGACGGAGCGCTCCGGCGTCCTCAACCTGGGCGTCGAGGGTATGATGGCGATGGGTGCCGCCTGCAGCTTCGCTGCTGCCGTCACCTTCGATTCCACCCTGCTCGGCGTAGCCGCCGGCATGCTGGCGGGCGCTCTGATGGCCGCGCTCTTCGCCCTGCTCGTCTTGGGCTTTGCCGCGAACCAGACGGGCTCTGGCCTTGCGCTGACCATTTTGGGGCTTGGCCTGTCTGGTCTCATCGGCGCCCCGTTCGTCGGCGCCAGGCGCGATCCCATCGCACCGATCGATCTGCCTGGATTGAGCGACATCCCTGTCATTGGCCGCCTGTTCTTCGAGCAGGATCTCTTCGTCTATGCCTCGATCGCGCTCACCATCCTGGTGGCAATCTACCTTGTCAGGACCCGCTCAGGGCTCACCCTGCGCTCCATCGGCGAGAACCATACGTCGGCCAACGCACTGGGCCTCCCGGTGCGGCAGGTGCGCTTCTGGGCCATCCTGTTCGGTGGTGCCTGCGCCGGCTTGGCCGGAGCCTATCTTGCTCTTGTCTACACACGGTTCTGGTCGCCCGGAATGACGGCCGGCCGTGGCTGGATCGCCCTGGCCCTCGTGGTTTTCGCCGCCTGGCGGCCGGGATGGGTGCTGGTCGGTGCCTATATCTTCGGTGCGGCCACGGTACTGCAGCTTCACGCGCAGGCGGCCCAGTTCGGAGTGCCGTCGCAGGTGTTGTCGGCGGTACCTTACCTTGCAACGATCATTGCCCTGCTTCTCCTGTCCATTCGGCACGGCCGCGCCATTGGAGCACCCGGATCTTTGGGTGCCCCCTTCGTGCCCGATCGATGAGCAAAGCGGTGTTGATCTGACCAAAGTGTAGGCAGAGGAATTCTTGCCAGAACGCCTCAGACCTGCGACGGAATAATGGAACCTAACCTCGAGGGAACGAGCATGTTTTCAGGGAAAGTCTTTGGAGCCTTGGCGGGAGCTGCTGTCCTGGCGCTGTCGGCCACGACCGCTGTCGCTCAGCCGAAGGATAAGATCAAGATCGGCTTCATCTATGTCGGCCCGGTGGGCGACCACGGCTGGAGCTACCAGCACGACCAAGGTCGTCAGGCCATCGAGAAGGCCTTTCCGGGCAAGGTGACGACCACCTTCGTGGAGAGCGTACCGGAGGCCGATTCCGAGCGCGCCATCGAGCAGCTGGCGCGCACAGGCCACGACCTGATCTTCACGACCTCGTTCGGCTTCATGGAGCCGACCCTCAAGGTCGCCAAGAAATACCCGAACATCAAGTTCGAGCATGCCACCGGCTTCAAGCGTAACCCGAACCTCTCGACCTATGCGGCGAAGTTCCATGAGGGCCGCTACATCATCGGCCAGATCGCCGGAAAGATGACCAAGTCGAACACCATCGGCTATGTGGGCGCCTTCCCGATCCCGGAAGTGATCGCCGGCATCAACGCCTTCTATCTCGGCGCGCAGTCGGTGAATCCGAGCGTCAAGATCAAGATCGTGTTCGCCAACACCTGGTATGACCCGGCCAAGGAAGGCGATGCCGCCAAAGCCCTCCTCGACCAGGGCGTAGACATGCTGGCCCAGCATACGGACAGCCCGGCTCCGATCCAGGCCGCCGAGGCTCGCGGCAAGTTCGGCTTCGGCCAAGCCTCCGACATGGAGCGCTTCGCTCCGAAGGCTCAGCTGACCGCCATCATTGATGACTGGTCCCAGTACTACGTCGCGCGCGCCAAGGCCGTTCTCGACGGCACCTGGAAGTCGGAAGACACGTGGGGCGGTCTGGCCTCCAACATGGTTGTGATGGCGCCCTACAAGAATATGCCGGACGACGTGAAGAAGCTGGCCCAGGACACCGAGGCCGCGATCAAGGCCGGCACGCTCAATCCCTTCAAGTGCCCGGTCATCGGCCAGGACGGCAAGGAGATCGAGTGCAAGGGCAAGGGCGCGCTCGCTGACGAGCAGGTGCTTGGCATGAACTTCTACGTGAAGGGCATTGAGGATAAGATCCCGCAATAAGCCGAAGCGGTTTGCACGAGTTAAGGGCAGCCGATCACTCGGCTGCCCTTTGCATTTGGGCCGCTATATTGCTGAACCGAGAAATGATGCAGGGAGAGACAGGCTAGCGTGAGGTCAGGAAATCAGGACATTCTTATCGTAACCGACGTCCAATACGACTTCCTTCCCGGCGGGGCGCTTGCCGTGCCCCAAGGCGGTGCGGTGATCGAGCCGATCAACCGACTCGCCAAGGTCTTCCGCCATGTGGTTCTGACACAGGATTGGCATCCGAAGGGGCATGCCTCCTTCGCTTCGAGCCATCCGAACAGGCAACCCTTCGAGATGATCGATTTGCATTACGGCCCGCAGGTGCTCTGGCCCGATCATTGTGTGCAGGGAACACCCGGCGCAGAGATCTCGCGGGAGTTGGATGTTCCGCACGCGCAGCTCGTCATCCGCAAAGGCTACAATCGGGACATCGACAGCTACTCGGGCTTCAAGGAGGCGGACCGGCGGACCTCGACGGGTCTAGAAGGCTATTTGAAGGAGCGCGGGTTCCGCCGGGTCTTCTGCGCAGGGTTGGCCCTGGATTTCTGCGTCGCATGGACCGCACTCGACGCTGCCGCTGCCGGCTTCGAGACCTACCTGATCGATGACGCTTCGCGGGCCATCGACACCAATGGATCGCTCGCGAGAGCCCAAAATGATTTGAGCGCCGCCGGTGTTCACATCATCGGCAGCGCTCAGCTTGAAGGTAGATAAAGGGCAGGGGGTTAAACCACCGTCCCGTGCAGGTCGTACTCGTCCGAGCTTTCGACTTTGACGTTTACGATCTCGCCGGCCTTGAGCGGCTGGCGTGACGCCACATAGACTGCGCCGTCGATCTCCGGGGCGTCGTACTTTGTGCGGCCGGTGGCGACCGTAGCACCGGGTTCGTCGATGATCACCGGCAGCGTCTTGCCGACCTTACTCTTGAGGACTTTTGTGCTGACCTCCTGCTGGGTCTGCATGAAGCGGTGCCAGCGCTCCTCCTTCACCTCGTCCGGCACTGCGCCGGCGATGTTGTTGGCAGGCGCACCCTGGACAGGCTCGTACTGGAAGCAGCCGGCGCGGTCGATCTTGGCATCCTTCAGCCATTGCACCAGGAGGTCCATGTCCTCCTCAGTCTCGCCAGGGAAGCCGACGATGAAGGTCGAGCGGATGGCGAGATCCGGGCAGATCTCGCGCCAGTTGTGGATGCGCTC
>JAJFBI010000446.1 GCA_020697385.1 Microvirga sp.
CACAAACACGACACAGACGAAAAAGGCGCTTCGATCACCGTAGCGCCTTTCTTCATTAGGTTAGCGGTTATGGATTCCGGGCTCCGCTACGCGGCCCCGGAATGACAGTGGCTGCTAAGCGTCCTTCAGCCGCCCAAGGGCCTCTTCCATCTTCGCCTTGCGGTTCAGAGCCTCTTCGCGCCGCTCGCGCTGCTCGTCGACCACCTCTTCCGGCGCACGCCTGATGAAGTCCGCGTTCCCGAGCTTCGCGTCGATCTTGCCGACCTCCACATCGAGCTTCTGGATTTCCTTGGCGAGGCGTGCGCGCTCGGCGTCGAGGTCGATCACACCCTCCAGCGGCAGGGCTGCCGTCTCGCCGCGGATGAGGAGCTGGATCGAGCTCTTCGGAGCCGCATCGGCAAAGGAAATGTCCGAGATACGCGCCAGGCGCTTCACGATATCGCCCCAGCGGCCGGCGCGGGCCTGCACGTCGGCGGAGGACGCCACCAGCACCAGCGGGATCTGCGCGCCTGCCGGCACGTTCGTCTCGGAGCGAGCGGAGCGGATCTCGTTGACAAGGTCCACCACCCAGCCGATCTCGGCCTCGGCCTGCTCGTCGATGAGATGATCGAGGTTGGACCATGGAGTGAGCGCCAGAATCGTCTCGCGCCGCGGGCCGTCCTCACCCTTGATCGCCCACAGCTCTTCCGTGAGGAATGGCATAAACGGGTGCAGGAGCTTGCAGATCTCGTCGAAAATAAACGCGATTGTTGCGCGGGTTTCATTCTTCGCAGCAGAATCGGCGCCCTGCAGTACGGGCTTGGCGAGTTCCAGTGTCCAGTCGCAGAACACGTTCCAGACGAAGCGGTAGGCAGAGAGCGCCGCCTCATTGAACTTGTAGGCCTGAATGCCCGCGGATACTTCGTTGATCGCCTTGGCACACTCACTGAGTGCCCACTTGTTGAGGGTCTCCTTGACAGCCTTCGGATCGAAGCCCTCGACGCGCCGACACTCGTTCATCTCGGCAAAGCGCGCCGCGTTCCAGATCTTGGTGGCGAAGTTGCGGTAGTTCTCCACGCGCTGCACGGAGAGCTTGATGTCACGCCCCTGCGCGGCCATCGAGGCGAGCGTCATGCGCAGGGCATCGGCGCCGTACTGCTCCACCACGTCGAGCGGATCGATGACATTGCCTTTCGACTTCGACATCTTGGCGCCCTTCTCGTCGCGGACGAGGGCGTGGATATAGACCGTGTCGAAGGGCACTTCGTCCATGAAGTGCAGGCCCATCATCATCATGCGGGCGACCCAGAAGAAGATGATGTCGAAGCCCGTGACCAGGGTGTTGGTCGGGTAGTAGCGCTTGAGCTCCGGCGCATCATTCGGCCAGCCGAGGGTCGAGAACGGCCACAGGGCGGACGAGAACCAGGTGTCGAGCACGTCCTCGTCGCGCTTGAGGGCAACGTCCGTCCCGTGCCTGGCACGCGCCTCAGCCTGAGCCTCCTGCTCGCTCATGGCGACATAGGCGTTGCCCTGATCGTCGTACCATGCCGGAATCTGGTGACCCCACCAGAGCTGGCGCGAGACGCACCAGGGCTCGATGTTCTCGAGCCACTGGAAATAGGTCTTCTCCCAGTTCTCGGGCACGAACTTCGTCTGGCCCTTGCGCACCACGTCGAGAGCGCGATCTGCCAGTGGCTTCACGTTCACGTACCACTGGTCTGTGAGGTAGGGCTCGATTACGACATTCGAGCGGTCGCCGTGCGGCACCACGTGAGTGTTCGGTTCGATCTGAACGAGGATCTCGCGCTCTTCGAGCATGGCAATAATGCGCTTGCGTGCCTCGAAACGATCCAATCCGTCGAGAGCGAGAACGGCCTTGAGATCGTCCGTCTGGGCAAGTCCATCGAGAAAGTCTTCGTTGCCGGCGAGCGCAAGCTGCGCCTCCGTGCCGAAGATATTGATGAGCGGCAGCTTATGACGCTTGCCGACCTCGAAATCGTTGAAGTCATGCGCCGGGGTGATCTTAACCGCGCCGGTGCCCTTCTCAGGGTCGGAATACTCATCCGCCACGATCGGAATGCGGCGTCCGATCAGCGGCAGGATTGCGAACTGTCCGATCAGGTCCTTGTAGCGCTCATCCTCGGGATGCACGGCTACGGCCACGTCGCCCAGCATCGTCTCGGGCCGTGTGGTGGCGACCGTGATGGAGCGATCCGGCTGGCCGTCGATAGCATAACGGATGTGCCAGAGGTTGCCCTTCACCTCGACCTGCATGACTTCCAAGTCCGAGATCGCCGTCTGGAACTTGGGATCCCAGTTCACGAGGCGCTTGTCCTTGTAGATCAGGCCCTGCTTGTAGAGGTCCACGAAGACCTTGAGCACGGCCTGGGACAGGCCCTCGTCCATGGTGAAGCGTTCGCGCGACCAGTCGCAGGAGGCGCCGAGGCGCTTGAGCTGGCGCACGATGGTGCCGCCTGACTCTTCCTTCCACTCCCAGACCCGGTTGATGAATTCCTCGCGGCCGAGGTCGCGGCGCTGGATCTGGCGCTCGGCGAGCTTGCGCTCCACGACCATCTGGGTGGCGATGCCGGCATGGTCCATGCCCGGCTGCCAGAGCACGTCCTTGCCCCGCATCCGCTCGAAGCGGCAGAGAATGTCCTGGATCGTGTTGTTGAGGGCATGCCCCATATGGAGCGAGCCGGTCACATTCGGCGGCGGAATGACGATGGTGTAGGGTACGGCGTTCTTGCGATCCTCGCGGCCGGCCTTGAAGGCCTCGGCCTCCTCCCAACGGGTGGCAATGCGCGCTTCGACAGCGGAGGGATCGAACGTCTTGTCCATCATGATAGATACCGGCCAGTTGGCGCGCATAACGCGCAAGCAAGACGGCTACAAACCGGACGGATGGGACGAAGTCAACAGAAGGACTGAAATCTCAGCCCCGGCTGCGGGTCACGCGCTCGATTTCCGTACGAACGAGGCGCTCCACCAGGGAAGGTAGATTGTCGTCGAGCCATGCCTTGAGCATTGGCCTCAGCATCTCCTTCATCAGGTCTTCGACCGTCTGAGGCTGGGCGGGCTTGACCGTCTCGCTCAAGCGACTGAAGGCACCGGACACCGAGGCACTGGTCTCGCCGGAGAGAAGACTATCGGCGGCTCTCGGAGCGGGCTTGGCCGCGGCCTTCAGGACAGGCGCAGGCACCACGATGGGCGCCGAATCCTCCGACGCGTCGAAGGATTTCCAGTCGGAATCGGATCTCATCTCGGGGCGACCTTCGACGAAGGCGGCATCTCCTCGGCTCCAGGGCCCCAGAAGCGACTCATTGGGGCTCGTGCCGATATGCGGCGAGACATGAAGCTCCGCGATGTCCAGCACGTTCTTCAGGGGCGAGCCCCCGGGCTCTTGGACCTCGGAGGACGGGGCCACTTCCTGATCGTCGTCGGAGATGATCCGACGGATGGAAGCCAAAATATCTTCCATCGATGGCTCGTTAACTTTCAGGCTCGATGAACCCATAGCCGCATCCAAATCAAATCGCTTAAGAATCACATTCTCAAGAATGTTCGTTAAGTATTTTACTCAAGGATCAAGAAAACAAGCGGGGCCAGAACTGAAAAGCTCTGGCCCTAAAACTTATCAACGACCATCCGGCGTCGATGTACCGATCCAGAGATCTTTAACCTGATCGTAATGGATCTTCGG
>JAJFBI010000447.1 GCA_020697385.1 Microvirga sp.
CTTGCTTTTACCCGGCGCATCCTAACCGAGTGGCCCTGGTCTTCAAGCAGGGCGCCGCCGGGGCGAGGGCTTCTTCACCAGGGAACGGACCAGCCGGTAGCCGAGGAGCACGGCGACGATGGCCGCATAGACCAGAGGCTCGGGCGGCCAGGACTTCACCACGAGGATGAAGTGGAGCACCGCGCCGATGGCCGCTACGTAGACAAGCTTATGCAGCCTGGCCCAGGCCTGCCCGCCCATGCGCCGGATCGCTGCGTTGTTGGAGGTCACGGCCAGAGGCACGAGGATGACGAAGGTCGCCATGCCGATGGTGATGTAGGGCCGCTTGATGATGTCGGCCATGATGGCCGAAACGTCGAGGCCCTGGTCGAGCACCAGGTAAGTGATGAGGTGCAGGGCGGCGTAATAGAACGCCAGCAGCCCGATGGCCCGGCGGTAGCGCAGCAGGTTGATGCTGAGGAGTTGCCGCAGCGGCGTGATCTGATCGGTGATGCCGGCATAGAACAGCCACACGGCCGGGATGAAGCCGACAATGTAGACGAGGATCTTCGGCACCTGAGGCAGGGCGAAGCCCTTGGCGGCGCCGGCCGGAGAGGCTCTTCCGGCCATCAATAGAGCTTCCGCAGGTCCATGCCCGTGTAGAGGCTCGCCACCTGCTCGGCATAGCCGTTGAACATCAGCGTCGGACGGCGCTTCACGAACAGCCCGCCCTCGCCGATGCGCCGCTCGGTGGCTTGGCTCCAGCGCGGATGGTCTACGCCCGGGTTCACATTGGCGTAGAAGCCGTACTCACTGGGCGCCTGCTTGTTCCAGGAGGTCGGCGGCTGCTTCTCGACGAAGCTGATCCGGGTGATCGACTTGATGCCCTTGAAGCCGTATTTCCACGGCACCACGAGGCGAATGGGCGCGCCGTTCTGGTTCGGCAATGTTTCGCCATAGAGCCCGACAGACAGGATCGTGAGCGGGTTCATGGCCTCGTCGAGGCGAAGACCCTCTACGTAAGGCCATTCGAGCACCGGGAAGACGGTGTCCATGCCAGGCATCTCTTCGGGCCTGTAGGCCGTCTCGAAGGCGACATATTTCGCGCTGCCCAAGGGTTCCACGCGCTTGATGAGGTCTGTGAGCGGGAAGCCCACCCAGGGGATGACCATGGACCAGCCCTCGACGCAGCGCATCCGGTAGATGCGCTCCTCGAGCGCCGAGGCCTTGATCAGGTCCTCGATGGCGAATTCGGCGGGCTTGCCCACCATGCCGTCGACCTTGACGGTCCAGGGCGAGGTCTTGAGAGACTTGGCCTTGGCGGCCGGATCGTCCTTGCCGGTGCCGAACTCATAGAAGTTGTTGTAGCTCGTGACGTCCTCGCGGCTCGTCAGCTTTTCGTCCGTCGAGAACGGGCTCTTGGCCGCCTGCAGCGGGGCCGCCTCCAGGCCCTTCGGCAGGGCCGCCGCAAGGGCAAGCCCGGCTGCGCCGGCCATCCATTGGCGTCGGTTGAAATACACCTCCCGGGGCGTGATCTCGGAGGGCAGAATATCGGACGGGCGGCGGATCAGCACGGTATCACCTCGGTTGAAACCCATTGTGAATGGGTACACCTGAGAACGCCAGAGGTGCTCTCACGTTTCCGTTACAAACTTGCCTTACGGGCGCTCAGGATGCTGCCCGAACAAACTTTCTCGTGATCTCGCGCGGATTGGTGATCGCGGTGCCCACCACCACCGCATGCGCGCCGCGCTTAAAGGCCTCCGCGACGAGATCCGGCGTGTCGAAGCGCCCCTCGGCCACGATAGGAACCGGAATCTGGGCCAAGAGGGCGGACAGCAGTTCTAAATCGGGTCCAGCTGTTCTGCCGGATGCCGTCTCCTCCGTGTAGCCGGAGAGCGTGGTTGCAACATAGGTCACCCCTGCGGCATGGGCGGCCCGCCCCTCCTCGAGCGTGGCGATATCGGCAAAGACCTCGCGGCCGAGTTCGGCGCGGATGCGGCCGATCAGGCGCTCCACCGGCTCACCGTCACGCGGGCGCGGCGTGGCATCAAGCCCGATGATGTCGGCTCCCGCCCTGGCGATCTCGGCGGCCTGCGTGAAGCCCGGGGTGATGTAGACCGGGAAGCGGTCGTCCCACACCTTGGCGATGCCGATGATGGGCAGATCCGTCACGGCGCGGATGGCTGCAATGTCGTCTGCGCCATTGGCGCGGATGCCCCTGGCGCCGCCCGCCTCCGCCGCCTGCGCCATGGCGGCCATGTAGACCGGCCCATGGAGCGGGTTGTCGGCGCGGGCCTGGCAGGAGACGACGAGGGCGCCCTTCGGGATCAGCATGCTACTTGACCGCGCCGGCCGTCATGCCCTGGATGAACTGGCGCGACAGGGCGATGTAGAGGAGCGTGATGGGCGCCGCCGCGATGGTGAGGCCGGCGAACAGCATGCCCCAATCGGTGGTGTATTCGCCCATGAAGGTGGTGAGCCCCTGCGGCAGGGTTTTTCGCGCGTCGGTCTGGATGAAGACGAGCGGGAAGAAAAAGTCGTTCCAGATCGGCACCGCGTTCTGGATCGCCGCAATCGCCATGGGCGGGCGCGCCAGCGGCAGCATGACCGACCACATGATGCGGGGCTCGGAGGCCCCGTCGATACGCGCCGCATCCTCGAGCTCCGACGGCAGCGTGCGCAGGAAGCCCGCCATGATGAACACGGCGGACGGCAGACCGATGGCCGTGTAGGTGACGATGAGGCTCCAGCGGCTGTCGAGCAGGCCGAGATCCCGAAGCAGGATGAAGAGCGGAATGACCGCGAGCTTCAGGGGCAGCATCAGGCCTGCCAGGAAGAACAGCAGGATGAACGTGTTGGTGCGCGACTCGTAGCGCGCCACCGCATAGCCCGCCATGGTGCCGAGCACGAGGATCAGGATGACCGACGTGCCCGTCACCAGGATCGAGTTCATGAAGTAAGTCGGCATCGCGGTTTCGCCGAGCACCTTGGCGAAGTTCCCCACCTGCGTGAAATCGGGCAGCGCGAAAGGATGTTCGAAGATCTCGCCCGTGGTCTTGAAGGCGGAGAGCACCATCACCACGACCGGATAGAGCATGATGAAGGAATTGGCGATCAGGATGACCTGCGCCAGCAGCGCGAAGGAGATCGGTTGACGCGAGGCGGGCGCCTGAGATGTGAGGGCGGTCAAAACTGGATCTCCCGACGGCGCAGCCACAGGGTCAGCATGGACGCGAAGACGACGATGAAGAGGAACAGGAGCGTGGCGAGCGCCGAGCCCATGCCGAAGTTCTGGATGCTGGCGCTCTGGTTGCCGAAGGCGGTGCGGTAGAAGACGAGGCCGAGCACGTCCGTGGTGCCGAAGGGCGAACCATCGAGGCCCACCATCACGTATGGGATCTCGAACCAGTTGAATGCTCCGATGAAGAGGAGCGTGAACAGAATGGTCGTGCTCGGCGCCACCAGAGGCCACACGATGTTCTTCAACAGCTGCCATTCATTGGTGCCGTCGAGCCGCGCCGCCTCGATGATCTCTGGCGGAATGCGCTGCATGCCGGCGAGATAGACCAGCGTCGGGAAACCGACGAAGTGCCAGGCATTGGCGAGGATCAGCGCACCGAGAGCCGTCGAGGAATCGCCGAGCCAGGGCTTGGCCAAATTATCGAGGCCGAGCGAATAGAGCGCCTGATTGACGATGCCGAAATTCGGATTGAGGAAGAGCTTCCAGAGGAAACCCACGATGATGGTCGACAGCACCACCGGGACGAATACGGCGATCCGGTGGAAGCGGAAAGAAGGAACCCACCGCCGTTCTGGATGATCATCAGCGCGACGAGCGCATAGACGTTGTGCAGGAAGGCGTTCCATACGACAGGCGCCATGGTGGCGCCGAACAGCACTTCCTTGAAGTTCTTGAGCCCCACGTACTCGCCGCGCGCCAGCCCCTGCCAATCATAGAAGGCATAGGCGAAGGCCGACAGGATCGGATAGACCACGAAAAGCGACATGAAAACGATGGGCGGAACGACGAGAAACGCCACCCACATTTGCCGCTTCAGCGACGGAGCCTGTTTGCGCGAGACGAGCATTCACCCACAACCTTTGTTCAACGTTCGCAACAAACACTGCCCTCATCCTGAGGAGCC
The DNA here is from genome assembly GCA_020697385.1 of Microvirga sp. Lineage (GTDB taxonomy): Bacteria > Pseudomonadota > Alphaproteobacteria > Rhizobiales > Beijerinckiaceae > Microvirga. The sequence continues at coordinate 4,128 of JAJFBI010000447.1, forward strand.
CATGTAGTGGGCGTCTCAAAGGAGGCTCCAGCGGACACTGGAGACGCCCCCATCCTTCGAGACGGTCGCTGAAGCGACCTCCTCAGGATGAGGGCTTTTGGGTGCGTCTGTCAGAACTCAAGAGGCGGCGAACGGGTACGCTCGCCGCCTCTTTTGGCAAAATGTTACTTCTGGAAGGGCTTGTAGTAGGTCGCGATGCCCTTGTTGATCTCGGCCGCGGCCTGCTCGGGGGTCTGCTGACCAGCGAGCATCTTCTGCACGTTCGACTGCAGCAGCACCGAGCCGCTCGGCTCCTGATAACGGAAGCGCACGAGCATCAGGTAGGACATGGAGTTCTCGGCGAGCTTCGCCACCTCCTGGGTGATCGAGTCCTCGATCTTGATGCCCTTGATCGGCGAGAGGTTCTTCAAGGTGTTGGTGAAGGCCGTGCCGTATTCGGGCGTGGCGAGGTAGCGCACGAACTTGAGCGCCGCGTCCTTCTTCTCGGTCTTGGCGTTCACCGCATAGCCGCCATCGTAATAGGTGGCGATCAGGTGCTGATCGCCTGCCTTCATGACGGGAGCCGGGAACACGCCGAGGTCGAGGGTCGGGTTCTGGTTCTTGAAGTTCGCCACTTCATACGAGCCGCCCGCGAACATGGCCGCGCGGCCCGCCACGAAGAGCTGCTGCGAGGACGGATAGTCGACGCCGGTGAAGTTGGGCGAGAAGTATTGGCTGACGTCCTTGAGCTTGGTGAGCGCGCCCACGAAACGCGGATCGGTGAAGTTCGCCTTGCCGGACACGATGTCGGCCTCGAACTGCTTGCCGAGCATCGACGATAGCAGGCCGCCGACGATGGTCTCGTTCTGCCAGGCGGTGGCCGTGCCGTTGGCGAACGGCGTGATGTTCTTGGCCTTCAGCGCCTGGGCGAGCGTCATCAGCTCGTCCCAGGTCTTCGGCGGATTCACGCCGTTATCCTTGAAGATCTTCTTGTTGTAGACGACGAGTTGGGCCTGCATGGCGAAGGGCACGGCATAGACCTTGCCGTCGGAGCGCAGGGTCTCGGCCGCGAGCGACGCCTCCGGGAAGTTCGCCAGCTCCGGCACGTTCTGCTGGTCGAGGGCGAGCAGGTAGCCAGGGGTCGCGATCGTCTCCAGGTTGCCGTAGGCGCGCACCTGGATCACGTCCGGGCCGCGGCCGGCGGCAAGCGCCGTGGAGAGGATCGTCTGGTAGTTCTCAGGCGCATAGGTTTCGAACTTGACCGTGATGCCAGGGTTCTTCTCCTGGAACTTCTTGATGGTGTCCTGGTAGAAAGCCTTGTCCTCCTGGCGCCAGCTCCAGAAGGTCAGCTCGGTCTGCTGGGCCATGGCGGCGCCGGACGAAAGCAGGAGACTGCCGGCGGCAGCGCCCATCAGAATGCGTCGGGTCAGTTTCATCGTCGTTTCCCTCATTGTTGAAGTCCTTGTCCTCCCACCGCAGGGCCTGCTTTTCGAACAAGCCCCACGGAACTCGTTCAGCGCGATCGCTCGGCTGCCATGACGAGAAAGGTTGCGTCATCGTGGGTTTTAACACGAGGATAGGCGCCTGCCATGAGGTCGCCCCGCTCCCTTTCGCGCAATTCCTGCATCAGGTCCGGCCCTTGTCCCGCGGCGAGCCGGTCATGGAGTTCGCCGTCCGAATAGACTGCGAACACATCCACGAGCCGCATGAACCCGTCGGTGGCGAGCACGATGGGCGCACCCGGATGCACTTGAGCTTCAAACCGCAGCTCCTGGCCGGCCCAAGGCCGGCGCGGGTTCACGACCCAGTAGCCGTCCCGTTGGTTGAGACGGGTGCGATTCTCCAGGATCTGACGCCGCACGGCGTCAGGGATCTGCCCCGGTTCATGCCCCTGGGCACCGAGAGCCGCCAGGGTCTTCCGCTCGAAGGGCTTCGCCCGCTCGTCGCTCCAGCGGGCAATCCCATGATCCGACGGCACGAGCACGACCACGTCACCCAGAAGACGCCCCTGGAGCCTGAGGAGACCGCCCTCGCCCGGCATCAACTCGATCAGGCCGAGACAGGCAGACGGGGCGTGATGGTCGTTGACATCGGGCACATGCGCCGTCTCGTCCCCGAAGGCCGATCGAACATCGTCTTCGAGCTGCCGCAGCACCGTATCGGCACCTTCCGCTTCGGACAGGGCTGCCAACCGTTCGTCGACGAAGGCGGCAAGCCAGGCGGCGTCGCTGCCCCCGGAGGTCAATTGGTCGTTGGACAGACCAGTGGCTCCATCGATGATCCAGGCGAAACGGCCGCGCAGGCCGGCTCCGTCCTCGTTGAAGCGGGAGCCAGTCAGGGAAAGCCGGTCCAAAGACCGGAAGCAGGAGGTGGGGCCAGTCACGTTCACAGCTTAACTGGTCTCATATTGGTCGCCTCATGTCCATACGGGTCACAAGGGCTGTTCACACCCTTCCTGAAGGCCTGGAATGGCTTGCGCAGGATCGGTTTGATCGAATCCCGGGCTTGAGCGTTAGTGACTCGGATCCCATTGCAGCGGCAAAGGATGAGCCATGGTCACCCTGGAAATAGCCGGCAAGGCGGTTGCCGTGACGAACGCCAATGAGGAGCAGGCCCGCGAACTCTTTCTCAGTGAGAGCTTTAAAGATGACCTAAAGTCGTTTAAGAGCGAGAGCCGATCCCTTTGGGACGGCTCAGCTGCCTTGACGACACGGCCGGCATCGGAAGACGAGATCGATGCCTTCTATGAAGCCCTGGACGAAGAGGACGAGGTCGACGAAGACGACGAAGACGATGATGACGACCTCGATATCGATGTCGTATTTCTGGTGTCGATCGACGAAATAGACGACACCGCCGCCTCTGGCTGATCATTATTACCGGGGCCTATCACGTCTCCCTAGAAACGGTTCAGCCACACTCCCATGCCTTTCCCCAAATCCAATCCCAGCCTCGACCGCGCCCTGGCCGACAAAGGCTACAACGACCCGACCCCCGTCCAGGCCGCCGTGCTGCAGCCGGAGGCTGTCGATCGGGACCTCCTCGTTTCCGCCCAGACGGGCTCCGGCAAGACGGTCGCCTACGGCCTTGCCATGGCGTCCACCCTGCTGGGCGACGCCGAGCGCTTCGAGGCTCCGCGCGAGCCGCTGGCCCTGATCATCGCCCCCACCCGCGAGCTCGCCCT
>JAJFBI010000448.1 GCA_020697385.1 Microvirga sp.
TGTACCGGCCGTGTTAGCGGACGCTTCCGCAAGCACCCCGCGAGCCTATGCGGCCGCCGATGTCGTCGCTTTCGGCCAAGAAGGGCCGGACAACACATGCTGATAAGCGGCCACGTAGTCGTTTGCCATCCGTGTAGCCGTGAAGCGAGCTTCGAAACAAGCCCGTACCCGCTCGCGGTCCATCGCACGAACCCTGTCCACGGCTGAGACAGCCTCGTCGATCGAATTCACGATCAGACCGGACATCCCCTCCTCGATCACCTCGGGGGCCGAGCCGTGCCGCCAGGCGATCACAGGGGTTCCGGTCGACATCGCCTCGATCATGACGAGGCCGAAGGGTTCAGGCCAGTCGATGGGGAATAACAGCGCGAGAGCGTTTCCGAGAAAGTCGCCTTTCTGATGTTCATCGATCTCGCCGATGAACTCGATCAGCGGATGGTCGAGGAGCGGCTTGATCTTTTCCTTGAAGTACTCCTCGTCGACCTTGTCGACCTTCGCAGCAATCTTGAGCGGCATGCCGGAGCGAATCGCGATCTCGATCGCCCGGTCCGGGCGCTTCTCCGGGGCGATCCGTCCTAGAAAGGCGAGATAATCTCCTCCCGCGGGGTTGTGCGGACACGAAGACGAGGGAAGGCCATGATAGATGGTCCCGAGCCAGTTCACATGCGTCGGCACGGGCCGCCGCTGGTCGTCCGAGATCGAGATCCGCGGCATATGGGGGAAAGCGTAGTAGATGGGGTGGAAATCCGGAAGGTCGAGCCGACCATGCAGCGTGGTCACGCACTTATGGGCGAGGTCTTGGAAGAGAGGGTACTGCAGGAGATCGATATGGAAATGAATGATGTCAAACTGCACGGCTTGGCGGCGGACGTTGTTGAGCATCACAAGGTGGCTGGCGATGTGATCGCGGATGCCCGCGAGCCTCAGCCCCTGCGGGACGCATGGATTAAGCTTGGCTGAGGTCCGGGAGTCGCCGCTTGCGAACAATGTCACTTCATGGCCCTGGGCCACGAGCTCCTCCGTCAGCCAAGACACCACCCGCTCCGTGCCCCCGTAGAACTTGGGGGGAACCGCCTCCGCCAATGGCGCAATTTGGGCAATTCGCACGGGAGTTGTCCTCGTCTGAGCTCGCGGCGTGGATCGCTGGGCAGGACCGCCGCGCCCGGTGAGGAACGCTCAACAGCACGCGGCCGAGCGCAAGGGCTTGGCAGCACGTCTCCATAACCCGCGCGTGTCGGTCGTGGTTCCGCCAAGGCTTCCGCTTCCGTCGATTGAAAGGGAACATGCCCCACGGTGCATCACTCGATTGGCTGAACTTTCTGCTCGCCGACGTGCGCGGCGGGCTCGGACCGTACGTCAGTGTCTTCCTGCTGACCGAGGTGGGCTGGGACCAAGCCACGATTGGCGCCGTTCTGACGGTCAGTGGCCTTATCGGAATTACGATGCACACGCCGATGGGCCTGATCATCGACGCCACGCGCTGGAAGCGGGCGCTCCTGATCGGCGGTGTCTGGGCCCTGTCCGGCTGCGCATTGGCGATCGCGTGGAAACCGACCGTTCCGGTCGTGCTCGCGGCCGACGTCATCATGGCGGTGCTCGGCGGCGTGTTCGCGCCCACCGTGGCGGCGATCACGCTGGGCCTTGTGGGGCCGGGCCGGCTCGCCGCCCGGCTCGGGCGAAACGTCGCCTTCGACCGTATCGGTAACCTGGCGATCGCCGCGATCGCCGCTGCCGTCGGGACGGCATTCTCACAACGGGCGGTGTTCTACCTGGTCCCGTTCTTCGCCGCCCTGACCACGCTCGCAGTCCTATCGATACCGGCCGGCGCCATCGACCACGAGCGGGCGCGGGGCCTCGACATCCAGGACCCGACGCTGCCGGCGGAGCCACCCGCCAGCTGGCGCGTGCTCCTGACGCACAGGACGCTCCTGGTGCTGGCGGCGGCCACGGCCCTGTTCCACTTTGCCAACGCACCCATGCTTGCTCTGGCAAGCCAGAAGCTGGCGCTGAGCCATCCAGGGCACGAGGCGGCGCTGACTTCAACCGCTATCATCGTGGCGCAGCTTGCCACGGTTCCGATGGCGTTGCTCGCCGGGTGGGCGAATGTCCTCGGGCGCAAGCCACTGCTTGTGGCCGCGTTCCTGGCACTCCCCGCGCGTGCGCTGCTCTTTGCGTATGCCGATGAACCCGCTTGGATCATCGCGGGACAGATCCTCGACGGGGTCGGCGGCGGGCTGTTCGATGCGCTGCTGCCGCTCATACTGGCCGACATCATGCGCGGTACGGGTCGCTATAATGCGAGCCGCGGGTTGATCAGCACGGTGCAGGGCATCGGCGGCTCATTGAGCCATGCCGCCGCGGGCTTTGTGGTCGTCGGAGCAGGGTACGCCTCGGCCTTCCTGGGGCTGGCGGTGATCGCCCTGAGCGCCCTTTTGTTGGTTGTCCTCGCGATGCCGGAAACGAAGCCACGGCCGGAGTAGCAACTTCCACCGGCGGAGCTCGAGGTGCATCCCATGGGCAGCTGACCTCGCCGTCTCCAGTCGGTGATCGGTCCCATCCAATTGGGACATCCATCGCATCCGCCGCCGCGTCATTCCTGCGCTGACGTCAGCCGACGCCGGACAGGGGAGACGTCCGACAAGGACCCAGAGCTGACTTCGCGGCCCTCCGGGCCGGTCGCGTCGGCCCGGGATCCAGCTCAACGTTGAGAGGTTCATGAGACGCGAGGCTAGAAGGCGTAGCGCACGCCGCAATACGGCATGCACTGGGCGAGAAGATCCTGGAAGCGTGCGAGCCATTGGCGCTTCCATGCCGCGCGGTACCGCAAGTTCATCATCCCGCCCTCGGAGCGCTTCACCTCCTGGGTCTGCGGTGTCCAGAGATAGTCCTCCGTTTTGGGATGCCACTGCATGTTGACATCATGCAGCTGGGCATTGTGGGTCAGGAAGATGATCTCGGACCGGAGTTGCGCTTTGGCCTCAGCCGAGAGCACGTCGTCGACCTCCTCAAACAGCCGCCGCCAGTCCTCCTCCCACCCTGGGTAGACAATCACCGGCGAGAAGTTGACGTGCACCTCATAGCCAGCTTGCACAAACGCATTCACCGCCTGGATGCGTTCGCTGACCGGCGAGGTGCGCACATCCACCACCTTCGCAACTGCCGGAGGCATGAGCGAGAAGCGGATGCGGGTCTTGCCTTGCGGATCGTAGTCCAGGAGGTCGGGGTTCACGTATTTGGTGGCAAATGAGCCCTTTGCATGAGGCAAGCTCCTGAACAGCGCGACCAGGTCCCGAACGTTGTCACAGATCAATGCGTCGACCGACAGGTCGCTGTTCTCCCCGATGTCGTACACCCAGTGCTCTGGATCAACTTGGTCGGGCCGAGGCAAGGCGCCGTTGCGTGCCGCATGGCGTGCGATTGCCCGGCAGGTGTCCTCGATATTGACAAAGATCGAAATCGGATTGGCGTAGCCCTTGCGCCGCGGAACGTAACAATAGGCGCACGCCATTGCGCAGCCATTCGACGTTGAGGGAGCGATGAAGTGGGCGCTGCGGCCGTTCGGGCGCATGGTGAGGCCCTTCTTCACGCCGAGGACGAGCACATGGCGCTTGATTGCCAGCCAATCCTCGGCGGAGCCCGCGTTGCCGTGCAACGAGGGAATCTG
>JAJFBI010000449.1 GCA_020697385.1 Microvirga sp.
GAGTTCGATCCTGCGACTGCCCGGCAGGCTCTCATGCGCGAGCGTCGCCGCCGTGGGCAGAGCTTCGTGGTCTGCTCCCGTGTGGAGGACATCGAGCCGATGCGCGAGCAGCTTGCAGAAATCGTGCCTGAACTGAGGGTCCTTGTAGCGCATGGCCAAATGCCGCCAACCGAAACGGACGATGTGATGGTGCGCTTTGCGGATGGCGAAGGTGATATTCTGCTCGCCACCAACATCATCGAGAGCGGCCTCGATGTTCCTCGCGCCAATACCATGCTGGTGTGGCGAGCCGATCGCTTCGGCCTGTCGCAGCTCCATCAGCTTCGCGGGCGCGTTGGACGCGGCCGCATCCGCGGCACCACCTACCTGCTGACGGAACCAGGGCAGGAACTGCCGAAGGCGACGGAGAAGCGCCTGCGCACGTTGGTGGCTCTCGACCGGCTTGGAGCGGGTTTTGCCATCAGTGCGCAGGATCTCGATCAGCGTGGAGCCGGTGCCCTCCTGGGAGAAGAGCAGGCAGGTCATATCAAGCTCATCGGAGCAGATTTCTATCAGCATCTGCTCAAGCGCGCCCTGCGTGGAGAAAATTCTGCAGACGACTGGATCCCTGAACTCAATATAGGCCTGACAGGCTCCATTCCGGCAGAGTACGTGCATGAAGCCGAGGTGAGGATCAACCTCTATGCTCGCATTGCACGCATGGACGGCTTTGAATCCATTGACGACCTCGAGGAGGAGATCGAGGATCGCTTCGGGCCGCTTCCGGAAGGTTTGACAAGTCTTCTGCGTCTCACGAGCCTCACGCAGAGCTGCAGGCGATTAGGTATCGCCCGAATTGATGCTGGCCCTAAAGCGATTGCCCTGAGCTTCAGGCCGGGAGCCGTGGATAAACTATCTCTGCCGGATATGATCGCAGATTCACAAGGGGCGCTTTGCTGGAGCGGGGAGCGGCTTATCCTTGATGTCGCGGAGGATCAGGTTGTCGAAAGGGAAAAGTATACTCTTGACCTTCTGGCCCGGCTCGAACAGTGAGGCAAGCAAGATCCGTTTATTCGTGAACGGATTGGGCTTGTAAGACTTATCCCTTCAAAGGATTCTAGCGTGAGGAGCCGATGACCTCGGAAGAAATCAAGGAGTTGAATGCAGCACGGGAGAGTCTCGTGAAGCGTCGAAGAGAAATGGCACGGCAAATCTCTGAGGCGCCCCTTCCGTCCGTTGAAATGGCCGAGGAACTCACCAAGATCCTGGTCGCTATCGAGGCTCTGGACCGGGCCCTGAACGAAGCTGGCCACCCCTATATGAGCCAGGGTGTTGTCGATCAGCTCAGGGCCGAAGACTAAATCCTAAAGTCCTATCCGTCCGACGACATCGAACCCTGAATTCGCCCGTGGCCTGAGCACGAGCACTTCGCCTTCGCTTGGGAAGATGCCTGTGAGGGCTGTGATATTGACCTGATGGGTCACGAGCACCAGAACGCCGGCGGAGCGCCAACCCTCGATGGTCCGACGTACGGCTAGCGTCTGGACAGGCTCCTGGGAGCGCCTTGAGAAGAACGAATCCAGGGGAGCAGATGGCTCTGCCATAGATCCAAAAGCCAGCCGTGCCGTGTCCAAGGCGCGGCACCAACGGCTTGACAGCACCCGCTCTACGGGCACCTGCCGGGTTCTGAATTGATCGCCGATGCGCTGTGCCTGTCGTCGGCCTTCTTCCGAGAGATTGCGCTGCGTCGAACAATCGTCCAACCGGAAGTTGGCTGGGTCTCCCGTTCCCGGTGCACTGGCGTGCCGGAACAGGGCGACCGTGCCTCCTTGCCGCAGAGCCTGCCAGGCTTCATCGGATGCCTGCGCGGGTTGGACCACACCCGTCAGCATCACAACCAATAGCGCCATAGGAAAGAGCATAGGAACCCTTTGGCCCAAACGGCCAAGCTGCCTCAATGTTGTCTCATAATACGGGCTTACAGATCGGCAAGATCAAGCAGAATCGGAGCGGATCTAAAGCTCCGGCAAAGGCCGACAAGTGGCATAGGGGCATATTCAATGATTTCCATCGCACGGAGGATTGCGCTCGGCTTGGCTGCCGGCCTCATACTTCTGCCGGTCGCATCCGCGCAGGCGAAACCCATCCGTCCTTTCGTTTTGACTGCCGAGCGCATGTCGCAGCTGCAGCAGGTCAACAGCCATGTGAACAGCACCATCCGTGAAGTCTCGGACCTTGAGCAATATGGCCGCGAGGATGTTTGGGCGCTTCCGACCAGCGGCAAGGGCGATTGCGAGGACTTTGCGCTTCTCAAACGCAAGATGCTGATCGAGCGTGGCTGGCCCTCCTCTTCGCTGTCGGTTGCGGTCGGTGCCACCGCTCAAGGCGAAGCCCATGCTGTGCTGCTGGTGTCGACAGGCCAAGGACAATACGTCCTCGACAATCTCACCTCCTCCATCCTCTCGCCTGAGCGAACGGGCCATGTGATTCATACGCGGCAATCCGGACGCGCATGGGTCACGGCTTCGGGTGAGAGGACAAGCGAGCCTGTTGCAGATTTGCCGGTCGCTCAGGTCGTCTCGCGCAGGAAGCGTGGGTGATCCCTGATCGCTGAAGCGTTAGGCTTCAGCCGTGAGTTCGACAAGGATATCAACGAGTGGGTCTGCCGGATCAGCAAGACCGGCGATTACATCGAAGTGGTGGGCGCTTGGCACCTCATGATAGCGGGTCGTCACGCCAGCTTGACCCCATTTCTCGACGATGGCGCGGGATTGGCGCAGGAATTCGCTGCTCTCCGCGCCGCCGACAACGGCGACGAGATGCCCGCTGCTCGGCGGTGTCCAATCGAGCGGGCTGAGGCGGTGCGCCTCCTCGCTTGTGAGCCCAAGAGCCCTGTTGATCGAGGTTCCTACCAGAGGGGGGAGATCGAACAGACCGGAGATCGGCATGGCGGCCCGGATAGCACGCTGGGGCATCGGGCGCGCCATGAGGCAAGCGGCCAGATGTCCACCGGCTGAATGACCTGCGGCGACGATGGGGCGGCCCGTCCGCTCCATGATGAAGTCGGCGGCCATTTCGATCTCGGCGATGATGTCGGCGAGTGTGGCTGCGGGCGCGAGAGTGTAGCTCGGCACCGCCACCGTCAGCCCGCGCATGTTGGCGCCACGGGCGAGATGGCTGGAAGACGACTTGTCGAAAGCCTGCCAGTAGCCGCCATGGATGAACATTACGATGGGACGGTTGTTGTCGCCATCCCCAGGGTAGAACAGATCGAGCCGGTGACGTTCGCCAGGACCATAAGCCAAATCAAGTTCGCTGCGTGCCGTCTCGCGATAAGCGGCGGCATCCCGTTGCCAGCCGGCGATATGAACGGGGTGGTCGGGAACCCGCGCCCGGTTGTTGTACTCGGCCTCAAGATCGAGGTCTTCGGATGCCATAGTCCTGTCCTTAGACGTGCAGATACCGGTCCTTGAGGCTGGCATCCGTCATGAGTTCTTCACTGGTTCCCGTCCAGACCGAGCGCCCCTTCTCGATGATCACATGGCGGTCGGCGAAAGTCGCCAGCACACCCACATTCTTATCGATGACTAGGATCGACTGGCGCTCGCCTTTAAGACGCTTGAGGCAGGTCCAGATCTCGGCGCGGATCAGCGGCGCCAAACCCTCTGTTGCCTCGTC
>JAJFBI010000450.1 GCA_020697385.1 Microvirga sp.
AACAAGGGCAAGTCAGCCTTTGGTGATGCCAGCCGTACCGTCTGCGCATGCCAGATCCAGCAGGCTTATGGCTGGTGGGATGCGCCGGGGGGCTGGCAAGGGGAATGACAGCAATGCCAGAGGCGGTTCCAAACCTGTGATGTGACCTGCATAGGGTTATCCGGCTTGAGCAGCGCGGGATTATGCAGCCGTTTATGCTCGTGATCCAGGTCGCGGCGACACTCTAGCTGTGACAGGCAAGCGACAGTGATACCGCTTACTGGAACAGCATTGCCTTTGCTCTGCCAGCCATCACGGCTTGCACTTGGGTCGGCTTGACGCTGTTCAGGCGCGTTGACGGTCTCGGGCTCCGTCAGGTTGTGCCGGTTTTATTGATGCTCTTTGTACGACACTGTTCTTCTAGCCGTTCGGCCCCAGGGATACCACGGACCGTGAAGGTAAAGATCTCCTACTGTTTCTGCAGGTCTGCACAGTTCGCGCAGGCAGATGCAGGCTCAACTTCCCACAAGTGCCAAACTCCGACCGTCCTTGTAGGACCGCTTGACGTGTCGGCGCATCTCAGAGCCTCGGTGTCCGGGATGGCAGTGCGCCGCCATCCCGACGCTTTGAGGATCTCTAAGACTTCGGCATGATCACGCTGTCGATCACGTGGATGACGCCGTTCGAGGCCTTAACGTCGGCTTGCGTGACAGTGGCATTGTCCACCTTGACGGTGTTGCCGCTGGCATCCACCCGCACGGCGCTACCCTGAACGGTCTTGGCGTCGGTCGTCTTGCCCTTGAGGTCGCCGGACATGACGTTCCCGGCTACCACGTGATAGGTCAGGACCTTCTGCAACTGGGCCTTGTTCTCGGGCTTCAGAAGGTTTTCGACCGTTCCGGCCGGGAGCTTCTTGAAGGCTTCGTCGGTGGGCGCAAAGACTGTGTAAGGACCGTTGCCCTTGAGCGTCTCGACAAGCCCCGCAGCCTGAAGAGCGGCGGTCAGCGTCTTGAAGCTGCCGTTGGAGACGGCGGTCTCGACGATGTCTGCTGCTGCGGCAGGAGTTGCGGCCGCGAGCATGGCAGCCAAGGCACCGGCAATGTACTTTGCGTTCATTGTTCCATCCTCTCATCGCTGCGCCCTTCTGGTTGATCGGCGCCAGCTGCCGAGGATATGTCCAGGCCAGGAACTGTTTTTCATCGGGAAGTTCCTGAGCAGGGCAGGGAAATCACCTGAGGTGGGTCGATTCTTGCCCGCGGCCATGGGAAGTCCTGCGCGAATCCACCATATTCCTCCGTGCGGCAGCGCCCTGCAGCCGAGATCGAGGCCGGAATGGATCGCTCAACTCCCGATGATGTTTCAGCCCCGGCGAGCCTGGGGCGGCGGCGGCGAATGTCGGCGCCACGCCCTCGCGCCCTGCCAACACTGATTGCACCCGACGTGGCGGCGGAGGCCCTGCTGCGCTCGACCCTCGATGCCCTGTCCGCTCACATCGCGGTGCTGGATGAGGCGGGCACGATCATCGCAGTCAACCAGGCCTGGCGCACCTTCGCCCACGCCGCCGGGTATGCCGACCACAACCACGGCGTCGGGATGAACTATCTGGCCGTCTGCGAAGCGGCCGCTCCCCTGTCGGAGGAGGCGGCCCGGACCGCGGAGGCTTTGCGCGACATCATGGAAGGCGAGCGCTCCGAGTTCCGCATGGAATATCCCTGCCGCAGCCCGCAGGGGCCACGCTGGTTCCAGCTTCGCGTGACACGCCCGGATCAGGCGCGGACGCGCAGGATCGTCATCGCGCATGAGGACATTACTGAGGTCAAGCGCACGCAGGAGGAGTTGGCCCGGCTGAGCGGCCGGCTCATGTATCTCCAGGACGAGGAGCGGCGTGCCATCGCCCGGGAGCTTCACGACACGACGGCCCAAAACCTTCTCGCCATCACGCTGAACGCGACGCGCCTCAATGAAAGGCTCGGCGACGCCGATGAGCCCGCCCGCCGCGCTTTGACAGAGACTCTCGATTTAGCCGAGCAGAGCCTGCGGGAGGTTCGCACCTTGTCCTATCTGCTCCACCCTCCGCTCCTCGACGATATCGGGCTCCCCGCCGCATTGAGCTGGCTGACGAAGGGCTTTTCGGACCGCAGCGGCATCCAAGTTGATGTAAGCATCGAAAAAGGCTGCGAGCCATTGCCGAGGCCCACAGCAACTGCCCTGTACCGCGTCGCGCAGGAGGCATTGTCGAACGTCCACCGTCATTCCGGCTGCGGGCGCGCGCGCGTCGCCCTGTACCGCACAGCCGGCATGGTCCATCTCGACGTGGTGGACGACGGTATGGGCTTCCGGAATCCGGCAGGAACGACCCTGGAAGAGGCCGGGCAGCTGGGCATCGGGATCTCGGGCATGCGGCTGCGCCTTGAGCAGCTCGGCGGCCGGCTCGACATCCGCACGAATCGTACGGGCACGCATGTGGGCGCCAAGGTGCCGGTTGCTCCCCCGGAGACGGATCGGCGTCGACGGAGGGTTTAGGAGAAACGCATGCTTCAAATTCTTCTTGCCGACGATCACGACATCGTCCGGCGCGGGCTCAAGGATCTGCTGGAGCAGCATCCGGGCTGGCAGGTCTGTGCGGAGGCCTCGAACGGGCGGGAGGCCGTGGAGCTCGCCCTGCAGCATCGGCCCCAGGTCGCCGTCATCGACCTGTCCATGCCCGAGCTCAATGGCCTGGATGCGACGCGCCGCATCCGCCAGAGCCTGCCGGACACGGAGGTTCTGATCTTCACGATGCATGAAAGCGAGGAACTGATCAGGGAGGTCCTCGCAGCCGGCGCCCGCGGCTATCTGCTCAAGTCCGATGCGGTGCGTCAGCTCATCCCGGCCGTCGAAAGCCTCTCCCACAGGAAGCCCTTTTTCGCCGGACGGGTGTCGGAGCTTCTGCTGGACGGCTTTCTCAAGGGAGGAGAGGCGAGGCTGGGGCGTCCCACCGCCGAGCGCCTGACGTCGCGGGAGCGCGAGGTCGTGCAGCTTCTCGCTGAAGGCAGGAGCAACAAGCAGATCGCGCAGCTTCTCGACCTGAGCGTCAAGACCGTGGAGACGCACCGCACTACCGCGATGCGCAAGCTCGAGCTCAACTCCCTCGCCGACCTCGTCCGGTACGCTGTCAGGACCCAGATCATCCAGGCGTGATCCGAGCAACCCAAAGGACGAGCTCTTTAGCTGACCTGAAGTGACGGGAGCGGAGCTTCCATGCTCCAGACGCCTCGAAGCGGTTTCCGTCCGGCCCGAATAGGGTAATAGCACTTCTCGCCGTCGCGTTTCTCCACTGCACCAACCTCATTATGGACCTGCGTTATGAATGTCGCGGTCTGGCAAGGCTTTGGCATGAAGCGGCCGTCGTCGAGGATATCGTGAGGACTAACCCATCAGACGTGAAATCGAATTCACGTCCGATGGTTTATGCTTTTCGTTGAGCGCGGGAAACCGGGTCCACTAGTGAACCATGTGGCTGGGGAACAAACGTCCGCCATGGGCCAGCAAGGGGCCGCGGTCGTAGAAATCACCGGGGCGACAGGTCACGTCTCGAATGGATCAGAGGAAAAACGGTCGAAAGCCGTATGAGAGAAGAGCGGGTCCCGTGTAGTCCCGCAGGCGGGGAATGGGAGCCATCACCAATCTCC
>JAJFBI010000451.1 GCA_020697385.1 Microvirga sp.
CACGGAATTTTTCGAGGCAGGAGCCGAAATGCAGGCAAAACCGTCTGTTTGAACGAACCCAGGCCGCCCTGGTTTTCATCCAGTCCGACATCGCCGCTCCTGTGGGGAGCGACCAGAGGGGCCCGGCCTGGCTAGAGGGTCCATCTAGACAACCCAGGTCCAGGGATCAAGTCACCTCTGATGAAGGGCTGCGCCCATCCTAAGGATGATAGGCGGTATCTCTCCTGCCCCTAGTTCTCAAGACGTATTGTTGAGAAGGCCCCCTTCGGGGAAACAGAAGCTTGATCCCGGTTGGTGCCTCAGGCCATATCGGACTGAAAGAATATTGGGCGCTCGAGGCGTCAGGCGGGAGGTCATTCATGTCCACTCTTCACGAAGGCTCAGGGCCTGCGAGGCCCAGCGGGCCGGTCCGTGCGCCCCAGAACATAGCGGGCGGGTTGGTTCTGGTGGCGCTGGCCGCTCTGGCGCTGTGGCTCACGCGCGATCTCGACCAAGGCACCCTCAATTCCATGGGGCCTGCAATGCTGCCCCGGTGGCTTGCCATCGCGGTCGGCCTGTCGGGACTTGCCCTCCTGGCCTTTGCTTTTATCAAGCACGGCGAGGCCCTGGAGCGCTGGAACCTGCGCGGGCCGGTCTTCGTGATCGGCGGCATCCTGGCCTTCGCGCTCACCATCCGCCCCTTCTCGTTCGGAGCCCTGACCACCCCTGGTCTGGGGATGCTGTTTGCCGGCCCGCTCGCCATCATCATCGGTGGCTATGCCACGCCCGAGGTGCGCCTGCGCGATCTCGTCATCCTCAGCTTGAGCCTCACGCCCTTCTGCATGATCCTGTTCGGCGACCTGCTCAACCTGCCTATTCCGGTCTTTCCGCAGGCGCTCACGGGCCTGTTCCCATCCAACTGGTCGCAGAAAGAGGTGCTGCGGGCGACCGCAGCCATCATGGCCGCAGCAGCCGTGATCGTCTTTCTCGTGACCCGTGGCCGGCGCCGGGGTCCAGTTGACGTGGCCGACCACAGCGGGAGGATCTGATGGGTGACTTTTTCTCCAATCTGAGCCTCGGCTTCGGGGTCGCCCTGACCCTGCAGAACCTTGGCCTGGCTTTCCTGGGCTGCCTCGTCGGTACGCTCATCGGCGTCCTGCCGGGTGTCGGCCCGATCGCCACCATTGCCATGCTGCTGCCGATCACCTTCGGGCTCGACCCGACCGGCGCGCTCATCATGCTCGCCGGCATCTACTACGGCGCCCAGTACGGTGGCTCGACCACGGCGATCCTCGTCAACATCCCCGGCGAGGCGACCTCCGTGGTCACGGCGCTTGACGGTCACCAGATGGCCCGCCAGGGCCGCGCCGGCGTGGCGCTCGGCATCGCGGCCATCGGCTCCTTCTTCGCCGGCACGGTGGCGACCCTGGTCATTGCGGCGTTGGGGGCTCCGCTCACTAAGCTGGCGCTGATCTTCGGGCCGACCGAGTACTTCTCCCTCATGGTCATGGGCCTGGTCTTTGCAGTCGTGCTGGCGCGCGGCTCGATCCTCAAGGCGATAGCCATGATCCTCGTGGGCGTTCTGCTCTCCACCGTCGGCACGGATCTCGAGACCGGCGAGGAGCGCATGACCTTCGGCCTGCCGTTCCTGGCCGACGGCATCGACTTCGCGGTGCTGGCCATGGGCATCTTCGGCATTGCCGAGATCATGCGCAATCTCGACCATACCGAGACCCGCGACGTGGTGCGGCAGGCCATCGGGCGGCTTCTGCCGAACCGGGACGACTTCAGGCAATCCTATAAGCCGGTTCTGCGGGGGACCTTCATCGGCGCGGCGCTCGGCATCTTGCCCGGCAACGGAGCCGTGCTCGGGCCGTTTGCCTCCTATACCCTCGAGAAGAAGCTCGCCAAGGATTCCAGTCGCTTCGGCCGGGGTGCCATCGAGGGTGTGGCGGGGCCTGAGAGCGCCAACAACGCCGGCGCGCAGACCTCCTTCATTCCGCTGCTGACGCTGGGCATCCCGCCGAATGCCGTGATGGCCCTGATGGTCGGCGCCATGACCATCCACGGGATCATTCCGGGCCCGCAGGTGATGACCAAGAACCCGACCCTGTTCTGGGGCATGATCGCCTCGATGTGGGTGGGCAACCTGATGCTGCTCATCATCAACCTGCCGCTGGTCGGCATGTGGGTGCGGCTGCTGAAGGTGCCGTACCGGCTGCTGTTTCCGGCGATCCTGATGTTCTGCTGCATCGGCATCTACTCGATCAACTCGCTGCCCACCGACGTGATGTTCATCGGCTTCTTCGGGCTGGTGGGCTACATGCTGATCAAGTTCGGCTTCGAGCCGGCCCCTATGCTGCTCGGCTTCGTGCTCGGCAGGCTGATGGAGGAAAACCTCAGGCGTGCGCTCATCATCTCGCGTGGGTCGCTGGAGACCTTCATCGAGCGTCCGGTCAGCGCGGGCCTGCTCGCGGTGGCCGCTATCCTACTTGTGATCGCGCTCCTGCCTTCCATCCGGAAAGGGAGGGATGAGGTCTTCACCGAGTAGCTTGCCTTCAAGGCTGTCTTGGCCTCAAGTAAGGCCATAACTTTTCCATGGGAGGAAAACTGATGAAGAAGGTTGTACTGGCTGTGGCCGCAGTCGCCGGCTTGGCCGCAACGGGCGCTCAGGCCCAAGGCTACCCCACTCGCCCGATCACCATGATCGTTCCGTTCGCGGCCGGTGGCCCGACGGACGTGGTGGCCCGCATCGTGACCGACAATATGAGCCGTACGCTGGGCCAGCAGATCGTGATCGAGAACGTGGCCGGTGCCGGCGGCACCACAGGCATCACCCGCGCCGCCCAGTCCCAACCTGATGGCTACACCATCATGATGGGCCATATGGGCACGCACGGCGCCGCACCAGCCCTGTACCCGAACCTGAAGTACGATCCTACCAAGGACTTCGCCCCCATCGGCTTGGCGGCCGGCACCCCGATCGTGATTGTGGCCAAGAAGGACTTCCCGGCCAACGACCTCAAGGGCTTCCTCGATTATCTGACCAAGAACGCCGACAAGGTGAACATGGCCCATGCGGGCGTCGGCTCCGTGTCCCACTCCACGGGCATCTTCTTCAACTCCGTGGTCAAGGCGAAGCCCACCATGGTGGCCTATCGCGGCACCGGCCCGGCCCTGAACGACCTGATGGCCAACACGGTCGATTTCATGACTGACCAGATCGTCAATGTGGCGCCGCAGATCCAGGGCGGCAACATCAAGGCCTATGCCATCGCGACGCCGCAGCGCTCGCCCGTGCTGCCGAACGTGCCGACCACCAAGGAAGCCGGCCTCGACGGCTACGAGGTCAGCGCCTGGAACGCGGTGTTCGCCCCCAAGGGCACGCCGCCGGACGTGGTCAAGAAGCTCAGCGACGCCCTCATGAAGTCGCTGGATGACGAAAACACCAAGAAGCGCCTGCTCGAACTCGGCGGCGTGATCCCGAGCAACACCGAGCGGACCCCCGAAGCCCTGCAGAAGCTCGTCGAGAGCGAGGTCGCCCGCTGGACCCCGGTCCTCAAGGCCGCCGGTGCGACGGCGGAATAACTCTTTCCAAGCTTGAGCATGTGACTGCGGCGGGCCCTCAAGCCCGCCGCAGTCATTTCCGGGCCCTCAGGTCCAATCAGG
>JAJFBI010000026.1 GCA_020697385.1 Microvirga sp.
CCCATCTTCTCGCTGAGCTTCTCGGCGACGATGCGGATCGTAACGTCGGCCACGCCGCCGGCGCCGAACGGCACGATGATCTTGACGGGGCGAGTGGGATAATCCGCCTGCGCAAATACGGGACCTGACACGGTCAGCCCTGCGGCCATCGCCAGTCCCAGCAGCAAAGATCGTCTGGTAGTCGTTCCGAACATACGTGCGTTTCCTCTCACTTCTTGATCTTGTTATGTCACTGCCCGAATCGGAACAGGCGCGTCGGGTTGTCGACAAGAAGCTTCTGTTGGATAGCGGGATCCGGCGCATAGAGCGGCACCAGATCGACCAGATCGCCGTCGTCAGGCATCACGGGCACATTCGGATGAGGCCAGTCGGTGCCCCACAGAACACGGTCCGGCGCGGCCTCGACCAACGCGCGCCCGAAGGGGGCAACGTCGTGGAAAGGCGCGCCTGTGCGCGAGATGCGCTCCGGGCAGGAGACCTTCACCCAGCATTTCTCGTCATCCTGCAGAAGACCGAGCAGGGCAACGAATCCGGGCTGCTCGAGCCCCTGGCTCGCATCGACGACGCCCATGTGATCGATCACGTAGGGCACCGGAAGGCTCATCAGCCTGGGCCGGAATTCGGGGATGAGGGTTGCTGGCAGATAGAGATCGACATGCCATCCGAGATCCGAGATGCGCTCGACGATCCGATCAAAGGCACTCATGTCGGGCATCCTGCCCAGCCGCGGCAGGAAGGTGAACCGGCATCCCTCAATCCCGGCCTCGGCGAGATCCCTCAATTGCCGGTCGCCGAATGTCTCGTCGACATTAGCGATACCCTTGTACCGGCCTCCGCTCTGGGCGATGGCGTCGGTGACGACCCGGTTGTCGCGCCCGTGCGGCGTGGCATTGACGATGACCGCCCGCTCGACGCCGAGACGGTCATGGAGGGCGCGGAACATCTCCAGCGGCGCATCCGGTGGCGTATAGGGCCGCTCCGGCACATAGGGGTAGAGGCTATCAGGCCCGAAGATGTGGCAATGCGTGTCGCAGCTTCCGGGTGGAAGCTTGAACGAGGGGACCCGCGGGTTGGGGTGCGGCGGCGGAATCGTCGGCACGGACGTCATTCGTCGGATGGGTCCTCATCATGGAGATCGGTGCATCTCAAGAAACGCGACAGGACCACAATGAAGCAAATGGTTTGTTTTTAGCGATTGATGAATATACTTCATATATAATTGCAGCCCTCCCCATCGTGAGCCTCCATGCGCATCGACTTCTTGGGTCTTCATGCCTTTGTGGCCATCGCGGAACGCGGCAGCTTCCAACTGGCTGCGGCGCATCTCAACCTGTCCCAGACCGCGCTCAGCCACAGGATCCGCAAGCTGGAGGAGGATCTGGGGGTGAAGCTCCTGTCCCGAACCACCCGGGAGGTGTCGCTCACCCAAGCGGGCCTGAACCTGCTGCCCAAGGTGAAGAGCACGATAGAAAGCCTGTCGGTTTCCCTGGATGCACTCCGTGACGAGGGGCGAAGCCGGCAGGAGACGCTGTCCATCGGGTGTCTCCCCACCATCGCGTCCGGCCGACTTCCTTCTGCGCTGCGTCGCTTCCAGGAACGCCACCCGGATGTGGTGCTGAGGATTTATGACAATTCCGCCACCGAGATCAGCAATCTGGTTCAGGAGGGCACCATCGCCTTCGGCATCACCCTGGTCGCCGCTCATCGATGGGACTTCGACATCGAGATGCTGATCAAGGATCCCTTTACCCTCGTCTGCCCTGAGGATCATCCCTTGGCCTCCCAAAATGCGGTGAGTTGGTCCGATCTCACGGAGGAGCCCCTGATCCGCATCAGCCCGCAGACGGGAAACCGCATGATCATCGACGATGCGCTGGGGAGCCGCCGGGAAGGCCTGACCTGGCGTTTCGAGGTTCAACACATCCAGACAGCCGTCGCCTTGGTCAAGGCTGGCGTCGCGCTGACGGTCATCCCCAGTCGCGCCTTCGATTCCGTTGACGAGCGTGGCCTTAAGCTCGTTCCTCTGCGAAACCCGAGCATCACGCGCCAGCTTGGCATCGTTTCACGACGGGGCGCTCCCCTCTCGCCATTGGCTGATGAACTCCGCAAGATCATCGTCGAGGTGTTCAGCGGAGACGAGCGCGCCCCTCAGAAGCGTAGCCTCAAGAAGCCTGCACAAGACGTGAAAAAAATTCATCAAAAGCCATAAACAAACCATTTGCTGCATAAGGCACTCTAATGCACCCTCCCCTGACATTATCTGTCATATCAGGGGAGAAGGACCATTCAGCCTCGTATTCCTTGCATGATCCTTCGGGGCGGCACGTCCAAGGGCGCCTATTTCCTGGCTGACGATCTTCCCTCCGATCCGGCACACCGCGATGCGATGCTCCTCTCGGTCATGGGCTCGCCGGATCCGCGCCAGATCGACGGCATCGGCGGCGCTCACCCGCTGACGAGCAAGATCGCCATCGTGTCCAAATCCAAGCACCCCAACTGCGACATAGACTTCCTGTTCGGCCAAGTCGGCGTCGACAAGCCGAAGGTGGATGTGACACCCAATTGCGGCAACATCCTCGCGGGCGTTGCGCCTTTCGCCATCGAGCGCGGGCTCGTGAAGGCTGTTGATCCTGTGACGCGCGTGCGGGTGCATACAGTCAATACGGGAACGATCGCAGAGCTGACGGTGCAGACGCGCGATGGACATGTAATCTATGGCGGCGATGCCCGCATCGACGGTGTGCCAGGTACTGCAGCGCCCATCGCGGTCGAATTTCTCGATGCGGCCGGCTCCGTCTGCGGCTCGCTGCTGCCGACGGGCAATGTGGTGGACCGCGTTGCTGGCGTGGACGTGACCCTGATCGACAACGGCATGCCGGTGGTCGTGCTTGAAGCAGCCGCCGTCGGGCGCACTGGATACGAGCCGCGCGATGTGCTCGACAAGGACGCGGAGTTGAAGGCACGTCTGGAGGAGATCCGCCTTGAGGCCGGCAAGCTCATGGGGCTCGGCGATGTCTCGTCGAAGGTCGTTCCAAAAATGGCCCTGGTGGCGCCTCCCGTTGCCGGAGGTCATGTCTGCACCCGCAGCTTCATTCCTCACGAATGCCACGCATCCATCGGCGTTTTCGCTGCCGTGACCGTGGCAACAGCTTGCGTGCTGCCGGGCTCTCCCGCATCGCGGGTGGCACAGATCCCGGCAGGGCGCGAGAAGACCCTCTCAGTCGAGCATCCGACCGGCGAGTTCGACGTGGTGATCGAGGTAGGTGGGACCGAGGAGAGCCCCGTGGTTGAGAAAGCAGGCCTGCTTCGCACCGCCCGTCTGCTCTTCGAGGGCCATGTTTTTGCGCACGAGTCACTTGCATTGCCCTCCGAAGCCGGACGCGACGCCGCTTAGATTGTTGCAACTCTTCCTCTCGAGGCCTCTATGACTGCTGGAAAAACCGGACTTGTCGTCACCGCCCATCCGGGCGACTTCGTATGGCGCGCAGGCGGCGCCATCGCCCTTCATGCAAAGAAGGGCTATCGCATGAAGATCGTCTGCCTCTCGTTCGGTGAGCGCGGCGAAAGTCAGTGGGCTTGGAAGAAGGGCGATATTTCGCTCCCCGAGGTCAAGGCACAGCGACGTGAGGAGGCGGAGCGCGCCGCCGAAACGCTCGGTGCCGAGATCGAGTTCTTCGATGCGGGTGATTACCCGCTCCACACCACGCCGGAGATGTTGGATCGTCTCGTCGACATCTACCGGGAGCTCAAACCCTCTTTCGTGCTCACCCACTCTCTGGAGGATCCCTACAATGTGGATCATCCGGAAGCGACGCGCTTTGCGCAGGAAGCCCGCATCATCGCCCAGGCGGCCGGTCACAAGCCGAACCCTGATCTCGCCTACAATGCGCCGCCGGTCTTCCTGTTCGAGCCGCACCAACCCGAGCAGTGCAACTACAAGCCAAACGTGATCCTCAACATCGACGACGTGTGGGAGACCAAGCGCAAAGCCTTCGAGATCCTGGCAGCGCAGAAGCACCTGTGGGAATACTACACCCGCGTGGCCCTGAACCGAGGCATGCAGGGCGGGCGCAACTCCGGGCGTGCCATGACCTATGGCGAAGCGTATCAGCGCATCTTCCCCCAAATCGTCGAGGAACTCGCATGAAGCCCGTCGTCGTCATCAATACACCGCGCATCGGCCAAGAGACGGTTGATCGGCTTGCGGAGCTCGGCGTTGCGACCGCCCATGAGGCTATGGGCCGTTCAGGCCTCATGAAGCCGTACATGCGGCCGATCTGGCCCGGAGCGCAGGTCGCCGGCAGCGCCGTGACGGTGCTGGCGCAACCCGGCGATAACTGGATGATCCATGTGGCTGTCGAGCAGTGCAAGCCGGGCGACATCCTCGTCGTCGGGGTCACCACCGACAACAGCGACGGCATGTTCGGCGATCTGCTGGCAACATCCCTCAAGTCTCGCGGCGTGGTCGGCCTGATTATTGATGCTGGGGTGCGTGACGTGAAGACCCTTACGGAGATGGGCTTTCCTGTCTGGTCTCGCGCCGTTTCGGCCAAGGGAACGGTGAAGGCGACCCTCGGTTCTGTCAACGTTCCCGTAGTCTGCGCAGGAGCCTTGGTGAAACCAGGCGACGTCGTCGTCGCCGATGATGATGGTGTTCTTGTGGTGCCCCGGCGCGAAGCGGAAGCGGTTGCGGCCGCCGGTGAAGCGCGTGTTGCCAATGAAGGATCGAAGCGCGAGCAACTCGCTGCCGGCGTTCTGGGCCTTGACCTCTACAAGATGCGCGAGCCGCTCGCGAGCGCAGGCCTCGCTTACGTCGAATACAAGGACGAGGATTAAGGGCCAAGCCCTTCTTCTGCTGAGGGATAGTGGGAACACATGAGTCTTAAGATCGCCTTCATCGGCTACGGAGAAGTCGGGCAACTCTTCGCGCGTCAGCTTGCGGCCAATCCAGGCGTACGCGTGACCGTCTATGACATCCTTTTCGGCGATCCAAGCCGAGGCCCCGAACTGAAGCAGCAGGCGTCAGATGATAAGGTTCACACCGCCAACAGCATAGCTGAACTCTGCGCGACGGCACAGATCCTCATCTCGGCTGTCACGGCAGATTCTGCGATCACGGCTGCTCGACAGGCCGCGCCCCATCTCAAAGCGCAACAAACCTACATCGATCTAAACTCCATCTCGCCAGCCACCAAGAGCGAAGTGGCCGATCAGGTCTGCCAAAGAGGCGCAGCCTTCGTCGAATTTGCCGTGATGGCGCCTGTGAGCGGCGTTGGGATCGAAGTCCCTATCTTGAGCGGCGGTGAAACAGCCAAGACAGTTTCAGCCCGTCTCAATGGACTGGGAATGAGGATCACGCCTGTCAGCCCTGAGATCGGGACAGCCTCTGCCACGAAGCTGTGCCGCAGCATCGTCATCAAAGGCATGGAGGCGCTCATGGTGGACTTCACGCTAGCTTCCGAAAAGGCGGGCGTCATGCCGGCCGTGCTGGCGAGCCTGAAGGCGTCTTATCCCGGCATGGATTGGGAGAATCTCGCGAAGGTGATGATGTCTCGTGTGAAGCAGCACGGCGTTCGTCGTGCTGCGGAGATGCGCGAGGCAAGCCGCATGGTGACAGAGTTAGGCTTGGATGGATCATTGGCTGCAGCCATAGCCGAGAGGCACGAGAGTTTCGCAAATCCAAGAGCTGAAGCTAACGACCCAATTAGATCTTCCTGAGGGACCTGCAGAGCCCTATACTCTGGCATCAGCAAGTACGCGCGGTTGACTAGTGCGCTTAGGCTTCTGCATCTGTCGTGACATGGCGCGTCGCCCAAAGCGCAGCCTGGGTCCGGTTACAGGCTCCGACCTTCTTCAAGATCGCCTTGACGTGAACCTTCACAGTCGATTCGGACAGGTTGAGCCTACGGGCAATAACTTTATTCGGGGCCCCCTCCCTCAAGTACTCTAAGATCTGCGTTTCTCGTACCGACAGCTTTCGGCCAAGCAGGCGATAGGTCTCACATTTCTCAGCGCTCTCTGCTGGTGAAGGTGCTGCAAAATTCGCGCTAGGCTCGGTCATCGACAGGACAAAAGCTGAGGGCAAAACGATCTCACCGAGCATAACGAGCTCAAGGGATTTAATGAGAATCTCGCGTTGGCTGTTGGAGAGACAAAAGCCGTGTGCTCCGGCCTTCCAGGCTGCGGACACCGCGTCGAGTTCGAACATTTCCGCCAGTACCACAATCTTCGCATCGGGAAAGCGCGTCTTTGCTCTATCGATCACACCCCCGATCTCATCCCTGTAGCTCTGACCATCGATGATGAAGAGTACGGCCTCCCCATCTAAAGCTTCCGGAAGGGCTGACACATCAGCGATAGCTTCGTGCCAGACTTGGAATCTTCCACCGGCAAGAACCGTTTCCAAGCCGACGCGTAGCAATCGATTGCCACAGACCGGAAACACCGTCGTTGAGGGCTCCTCCTGCTGAAGGACTCGCCGACCTTCTATCAAGCTGTGCAATGGCATGAATGAACTCGTCGTTTCTATGAACAGGGTTGCTCTCACCCCTCAAGAACTGGACGCTAACGAACAACGTAGACAATCCTGCGCGAGGTCGCGTCCACGATAACCCGGTGGTCGTTCATGACCGCATAGCGATAGGTTTCATGGCGCGGTATCGGATGAACGTCGACCTCCTCGGGCAAGGTCTCCCCGATCAAGGCGCCCCGGCTGAAGTGGGAGGCCAAAGTTGCATTCAGTTGGGAACCGTCTCCAACAAACGGGGCCGCAGCGATGTTGCGCGCAGCATCGGGAGAGTCGTGCTGCTTGACCACAGGCATCGGTGGCTTTGGTTGATGGGTCGCATTCGGCGCCGTGGTGGGTGTTGCAACGGCGCCCACGGAGAACACGGCGATGGCCAGATGATACGCGGCTCGCATGGTTATCCTCTATCACTAGCGTGCTAGGACAAAGAACGGATCGAGCGGCAGGTTTATTCCGAATTTTTATGAAAAGGGGCCTACCTCTTCCGAGGTAGTCTGAGGATTAGCGAGTTGCTTCAACCAAGGCTTTGGCTTCCGCCTCACCTTCAAGCGGAGTACCGGCACCGAGACGACCGAGATAGGCATCCATGAGACCATCGCCTGAGCTTGGCACATACTCGGCGCTCTTCGTGGGCTCTGTCAGAGCGAAGGTTACGTTCCATTCATCGTTTCGGCAGGCGACCGCATCGGTTGCGGTGGATGTGGACTGGAGCCTGAACTCCCGACATAGGGAGCCATTCTGAAGTCGATAGGTCGAGATCACCCTCAGCCGCCCGACCGGGAGCTCTGCCTCACGACCGGACTCGAGACGGCTGAGTTCCGTGAAGACGAGGGGATCTTCCAAATGTGCGAGACGGCCTGCTTCCGGCTGCGCTTGCCTCCCTGCAAAATAACCTGTGGCAACTGCGACAGCCGCGAGAGAGGCTGCGAGAGCCATCTTCATGGGGTAGCCTCTCTTGGGCCACGGGCTCTCGGTCTTCACCGGCTCGGGTCTCCTACCGGCCTTGCTCGCGGCCTCATAGGCCTCGATCTGCGCTGAAATGGCTGCGCGAAGCTTGGCTGGAACATCAGGAGCGAGATTGCTGGCAAAGACTGAGCGTGTCAGACGGCGACTCTGCTGAAACTCGACGACCTTCCTTGCGACCGATGGATCCTGCGCCATGACTCTGGCGACAGCTGCTGCGACGGGCTCCTCGAGCTCTCCGTCGGCGAAGGCCATCAGGATTTCATCAGTAAGGTGCAGCTCCGACATCTTTCTACTCCACTCTCATCTGCCCTCAGGCGGCCGCCGTCATTTCGACCAATCGCTTCCTGGCCCGAGCCAGACGGCTCATGACGGTTCCAATGGGAACGTTCAGCACCTCTGCGGCCTCCCGGTAGGAGAGATCCTCTCCGCACACTAAAGCAAGCACCTCGCGCTGTTCCTGCGGCAGGCCTTCAATCGCCCGCTGAACCTCTGCCAAGGCGATCTTGCTCATGACCGGCTCTTCGCCTGGATCGCCAATAAGGTGTGTCTGCGCTTCCACGTCTTCCATCATGCCTTCGGTTCTCATTCGTCTCAGGTGATCGATCCAGTAGTTGCGAAGAATCCGGAACATCCATGCATCGAAGCGTGTGCCTGGCGTCCAGCTGTCCGCTTTGGCGAGGGCGCGTTCGCAGGCCCCTTGGACAAGGTCATCCGCAAGGGGTTGCGAACGGCATAGCACCAGCGCAAAGCGTCGGAGCCTTGGCAGAAGCGCCACGAGTTCCTGTCCTATGGCTGTTGCCATTCCTGCTCCGCGTGACCTGATAGAACCATAACGGGAAAGCTAGTCGTTTTATTCCAACCTCAAGAGGGGCCGCTTGGCTGAGGGATAGCTGGACGCTCTCTTGACAACCCCTTACAGGAAAAGGGCGGCCCGAGGGCCGCCCTAAGCTCAACACCAGAGACAGTGATCGTTAGCGAATGATCTGCACGACCTTACGGGAGCCTGGTTCGACCAGAACGGGGGTATTGTTGACCACCGTGTACTTGTAGCCCTTCACCTTGTACTCGGCCGGCACCTCGTAATAGGTCACGCCGGATTCCGGCAGGGTCGCGCCCACGCGCACCTCTTCGCGATAGGTATAGGACGGCACCTTCTGAGTGGTCACATACTGGCGGAATTCCGGCTGCTGCTGGTCGGCGATTCCGCCCACGATGGCACCCGTGACGCCGCCCACGGCAGCGCCGACAGGGCCACCGACGATCGCGCCGCCGACGGCGCCAGTGGCGGCACCTGCGGCTGCACCACCAGACTGCGCGAAGGCCGCAGCCGGGACTAGAGAAGCGAGAACGACGCTGGTGAGAAGGATCTTCTTCGACATGATTCTGACTCCTGAATATTGCTTCGGGATTGGCACCCGGCAATCGACAACGCGCTGGGCATGAAGTAGTTTCAGAGCAATATTGGCGCAAATAGGACCTTCTACCTCAAAAATAAAGATGAACATGAGGTGAATATGTTTATCATCTAATATTCATAACAGACGCTTGCAAAGCGGGTGCGGAGAATGGGCTGCACACGCTCTACCATTTGCATACATCGTCATTCTAAGCTTATAAATGCGCGCAGGTTCACATAAACGCCCGCAACTTACTGGACAAGCTAATCGCCCAGAGGCCTTGAGCGATTTTGAACCAAGCTGCTGCCTTGACCGTTATCTGATGTTTACTGGGCTCTAAGGGGCCTTTGCAGGAATATGGGTCCTTTCGCGTCACATTGGCGAGCCGGAACGATGACATCGAAACCACGCGCTCTGCTGGTATTGGCCTCCTGTCTTGCCATTGCCTGTCCGACCACGATCCAAATTGAGATTGGACAGGGTATTGGACTAGCTCTCACCGCCGTTCCTGTTATGGCCAAGTCCGGCGATGGGGGAGGCAACGGCAACGGCGGAAACGGCAACGGTGACAATGGCGGCGGGAATGGAGGTGGGCAGGGAGACGGCGGGTCTTCGGGGAATTCCGGCAACACGGGCGGCCGAGGAAATGGCGGCAATTCAAGCGATCACGGGAACGGTGGAAACACAGGCGGCCAAGGAGGTTCAGGCAACAACGGTAACGGCAATTCAAATGGCAATGCCGGAAGCGCCGGAAACTCTTCTGGAAATAACAACGGCAACGGCAACGGCAACGGCAACGGCAACGGCAACGGCAACGGCAACGGCAACGGCAACGGCAACGGCAACGGCGTGGGGCATCGGGCAGAGGAAGTTCATCTGCCCAGGGAGATTCATCAGGCCGGAACAAAGGGAATGCCTCTGAGAACGGTCGCACTGAGCGCTCAACAACGCCCACAGGATTGCCGGGTATCCTAGGAGCGATCACAAACAGCCTTCGTCCCGTAGTGACAACTCCTGTCAAAGCAATCGAGAAAGCCTTGGCTCCCAAGAGCCCTCAAAAAACCGATCCTGCTCGCATCACGAAATCCAAGCCCGCTTCATCAAAGAGTGCAGCCCAACAAGGGAAGGGTGGCACCAAAAACAATAAAGCTGCGGCAACCTCTGCGAAGCCCCCTAGCCCTCCTGCTAACCCGCCAGCTGAGTCCCGCGTCCAGGCAGTGAATTCGCCTAAAGATCAAACCCTGCCCAAGCCCAGGCAGGCATCGCGCTCAATCGTTGCAGTCGGCCTCACGTCGGAGAGCCTCACCCGGCTTAAGGCGCGCGGTTTCCAAGCCGAGAGGCAGACCAAGGGCACGCTCGTAAGCGTGGTGCGGCTTACCCCGCCCCGTGGGATGTCACTCGCGCAGGCACAACGCGTCGTCCGCGTCGCCGATGCAGGAGCTGTCGCCGATCTTGACCACTTCTATTATACGGATGAAGCTCAGGGCTGCACCGAGACCAGTTGCAAAGCGACCTCTCTCGTAGGTTGGAGCCTGCCTGCCGCCAAGCAATGCGGCCCAATGCCGACCATCGGCGTCATCGACACGGGAATCGACCGCGAGCACGAGGCCCTGCGAGGCCAGTCGATTGAGATCGTTTCCGAA
Source organism: Microvirga sp. (assembly GCA_020697385.1). Lineage (GTDB taxonomy): Bacteria > Pseudomonadota > Alphaproteobacteria > Rhizobiales > Beijerinckiaceae > Microvirga. Next base: position 10,533 of record JAJFBI010000026.1, read on the forward strand.
TTACATGTTCAAGGCACCCCATCTCAACGGGACCATGGCACAGCTGTGGCAGCTCTTCTCATAGGCCGGAGCGGCAGCAGCACTCCAGGCCTTCTGCCAGAGGCGCGCCTGTTGGCGGTGGATGCATTCTATCGCGACGGCGGAACGGCTGATCGCACCGATGTGACGACACTCGTCATGGCTCTGGAGGCGCTGGCAGAGAGAAATATACGCGTCGTGAACATGAGCCTTTCCGGGCCTCCCAATGAAGTGCTTAAGCGAGCCATTGTATCAGCTCAAGCGAAAGGCATGACCATCGTCGCCGCTGCTGGAAACAACGGCGCAGGCGCCGAGCCGTCATATCCGGCCGCCTATCCCGGCGTGGTCGCCGTCACGGCGGTGGACGGAAAGCGCGATGTGTATCGTCGTGCGACCCAGGGCGAATATATCGATCTTGCGGCACCCGGAGTGGACCTGTGGGTGGCCGCACCGGGCGGAGGCGGCACGACGAAAAGCGGTACATCCTATGCTGTACCATTCATCTCCGCTGCCGCTGCAATCCTGCATGCTTCAGATCCAACCCGGAACCCGGCTGACCTCCAGGCTGCGCTTGAAAGCAGCACAATGGATCTAGGCAAACCGGGTCGCGACAAAACATATGGTTACGGACTCTTGCAAGCCGCCAACCTGTGTCCGCCTCAAGTGGATGAAACACCTGTCGCACAATCCGTCGTCGGATATGACGCAAAAGTTCCTTGAGGATCACAGGCCGTCGAAGGCCACCTCATGCACTGGGAGAAAGCTTCTGCCAGTGCATGCAGGATGGATTATATGCCTCCGCCCAGATAGCGCTGCAAAGTTGCGCGAGTGCCGTCACGCCAAAGTCTGCTTAGCGCGGTCTCGAACCGAGAGCGAAAAACGGAGCTTTCGGCAATATCGCCAAAAATATCTCTCAGGTTCAAAAAGGCGGATGCATCATACCTAGAAGCCAATGCAGCCGATTGCAGACGGCCAGCGTTCGGATCGTCAAGAACAAACGCCCGGCCCTGATCGTCCTGACCCGCACAGTACCGGCACCATAGGGCCGACACGAGGGCCAGGCCTGTCACATCCGCGCCGACTCTCAGCCGATCACGCGTCGAGGGCAGGATGAACTTGGGCTGCCGGTTGGAACCATCCTGAGCGAGACGTAGGATCGTATCTCCCACGTCCGGATTGCTGAAGCGCCGGGCGATCAGTTGATAATAATTCTGAAGATCAACACCCAGCACAGGCGGCACGCAGGGGATGATCTCCTGCATCTCCAGCTTATCGAGGAAGCCACGCACCAGCGGATCCTCCATAGCCTCATGAACGTAATGAATGCCCAAGAGCCCGGCAGGATAAGCGATGGCCGCATGCCCGCCATTGAGGATGCGCAGCTTCATCAACTCGAATGCTGCGACATGAGGCGTGAAGGTGACGCCGACTTCCTCCAGCGCCGGACGGCCGGATGGGAAATGATCCTCGAGCACCCATTGCCGGAACGGCTCGCAGAAAACGGGCCAATTGTCCTGCACGCCGAAGCGCTCGGCCAGGGTAGCACGCTCCCTTTCTGTGGTTGCCGGCGTGATGCGGTCGACCATGCTGCTGGGAAAGGCCACCTGCTCGCGCACATAAGCAGCAAGAGATGGATCGATCTGATCCGCCAAGCCCGCAACGGCTTCCCTCGCAACCCTCCCATTGTGAGGAATGTTGTCGCACGACAAGACAGTGAAGGGCGCATGTCCCTGATCCCGCCGGCGTTTGAGAGCTAACAGGATCACCCCAAACGCACTCCTGGGAGTCTGCAGATGAGCAGCATCATGCACGATGTCCGGATGCTCAGGATTGGAAGCTCCCGTGCCTGGGTCAATGCAGTATCCTCCCTCCGTGATAGTGAGGGACACGACACGCAGTGCAGGATCGTCGAGGGCTGCGACAATCGCGTGACCATGCTCTCCAACGGGAACGAAGTCGACCATCGCACCAGTCACCCGGGCATTATTGGCCCCGGGTTCAAGCTCCACCACCGTGGTGAGCCAATCCTGGTGCTCCAGCGTTTGTCGCATCGCCCTATCGCCGGGCCTGATGCCTGCGCCGATAAGGGCCCAGTCAAGGCCCTTCCCGGCATTGAAGAGCTCATCCAGATACACAGCTTGGTGAGCGCGATGAAAATTGCCGACCCCGATGTGGAGGATGCCGGCTCGGAGTTCTGCGCGATGATAGGCCGGTTTTGCGATGCTATGCGGTAAGCTTGCGAGATGGGTCAGGTTCAAGATCTGGCTCATGATGTTAGCTTTGGTTCAACTCGGCAGAGGCATCATTTCATGGACGACTTTCTTCCATCCATCAACACTAATGCAACAATGTAATCGCCTCAGGCTCAGAGCCATTCCGCTGTCAGGTTCACGCAAGATCAGATCCACGCCGATCTCTCATCCTCGATGCAGGACGTTGATAGAGCTTGGCTGCACTCCTTGTGGCGTATTTCCTTATAGTCTCGACAAGCTCAAGAGCCGATAATATTCATGAATCGACCCTGGAAACCATATCGATTAAGATGCGGTCTGGAGTGCAAGCGACGACTTGCGACTGAGGATTTGTTTTGCCCAGTGTCAGATAAGCGCTCCGAAGACTTCGATGCAGCTTAAATGGCGGGAGGCTCGCCATGAAAAGAAAACTGTTGCGTCTTGCTGCGGCCGTCGCTTTTGCGACGGTGGAGGCCGGTTCCGCTGGCGCTGAGATCCTCATCGGCATGGCTGGAGCGCTCACCGGTCCGAATGCGTATCAGGGCGAGCAGCAGCAGCAGGGCGTGGAAATGGCTATCGTCGACATCAACGCTGCCGGCGGCGTGCTGGGACAGCAATTGAGGCTCATTTCCGTGGACGACGCCTGTGATAGCGGCCAAGCGGTCGCGGCCGCTCACAAGCTCGTGGCCGAGAAGGTAGCCTTTGTTGTTGGGCACCAATGCTCGGGTGCTTCTATCCCAGCAGCTGGCATCTATGAAAGAGCCGGAGTTATCCAAATGACTCCGGCCTCGACCAGTCCACAACTGACGGAAGAGGGTCGCGCGAACGTCTTTCGCATCTGTGGGAGGGATGACCAGCAAGGCGCGATAGCGGGCGCCTATCTGGCAGCACAGGGCCAGGACACCAAGATTGCCATTCTGAGCGACGGCTCGATCTATGGCAAAGGGTTGAGCGAAGAAACGCGGCGTCAGCTCCGAAACAACGGTGGCGCGGAAACAATCTACGACCAACTTGAGCTGGGCCTGAACGACTATTCTCCCCTCGTCGCAAAGCTGCAAGCTACCGGGATTCAGATTGCTTATTTCGCCGGGTATTACCGGGAAGCAGCTATCCTGATCCGCAATGCGCGAGAGCAGGGCTACAATCTTCAGATGGTGTCCGGCGACAGCATCGCGAGTGAAGCCTTCATCCAGGTTACAGGCGGGGCCGGCGAAGGGACGGTCTTCACCTCCTTTCGCGACCCGCGTCGCAATCCCGGCGCGGCTTCTCTCGTCGAGCGCTTTCGGCAAAAGGGCTTCGAGCCAGAAGGTTATACGCTCTACAGCTACGGGGCCGTTCAGGCCTGGGCTCAAGCGGTCGCGAAGGCAGGCTCGGCCGAGCCCCAGGCCGTGATAAGCTCCCTTCGCTCGAACGAATTCGACACCATTCTCGGGCGGGTCAGCTTCGATGCCAAAGGCGATGTGCGGCAACCCGGCTTTGAATGGTTCATCTGGCGGAGCGGCCAATATGTGCCCCTTGAATAAGGAAGGGGCTATGCCCCTGGCAGCATGCCCTCCAACCTGAGTGTCCGCTGGCGCCTGCTCCTCGCCTTTCTCGGCATCAGCGCCTTCGCCGTGCTGGCTGCAGCCACGGGAACCTACGCATTCCGCCAGATGACTCAAGTCATCGAGCGCATCACAGAAGAGCGTGTCCCCTCTGCCCTCTCCGCTCTTGAGCTATCGCGGCAGGCGGAGCGCATTGTCGCTGCTGCGCCGACGCTCCTCACGGCTCGCTCACAGGTGCAGTACCGGGAAGTCTCTGCCGTCATTACGGCGGAGGTCGACCGTCTCGAGGAACTACTTTCCCAAATCCGGACTGAGATTGATCCCGCGGCAGTCGCCGCCATGGAGCCTGCTGTCGCCGGATTGCGGCGCAACCTCACAGCACTCGCCGGCCTTGTGGCAGGGCGGCTCGCCGTAGCCGCGCAGAAAGATGCACTCGTTCAACGCCTTTCAAACGCAACGGTCGCGGCGCAACGCCTGATTGCCCCTGCCCTTGTGGTTTTGGATGCCAAATTTGCAGCCTCGCGTCGAATAGACCGCGGCGAGCAGACAAGTGCCGGCTTTCCGCAACCTCCCTCGGTAATCGTGCAGGAGATTGCCGAAAATCTTCTCATGCAGAAGGCGCAGCTCGAATTGGCCTCCATCAGTGATGGCTTGCTCAAGGCATCGCTTGCCGAGAAACCTGTCGATATTTCAGTGATGAGCTTCCCTCTCAATCGTTCCCTGTTAGCGTTGCGTCAGATCGCGACCGAGCTTGCGGATCAGCGCTTGCGATCCCGTTTCGATCAGCGGATTTCCGACTTTGCTCAGCTGGTCGATGGGCAGGACAGCATTCTGTCCGCACGACGGACCGAACTCATTCTCGTAGAGGATGCCGAACGGCTTCTTATAGAGAATAGAGGTCTTTCCGCACAGCTGACAAAAGCAGTTGACGGCCTTATCGCAGCCGCAGGTCGAGACATTCGTGCAGCCAGCGGTGAGGCATTGATGGCACAGCAGGTCGGGCGGAGCATCCTGCTGAGCGTCGTTTCCCTCAGTCTTCTGAGCTCCCTTCTCATCGTTTGGCTTTACGTTGACCGCAATCTCGTCGCGCGGCTGCAAGGCCTGAGTAACAGCATGCTGGCGATTGCCGGAGGCAATCTGCGTGCTCCTTTGCCAAAGGGTGGGGGCGATGAGATCGGCCAGATGGCAAAAGCCCTCGCCGTCTTCCGAGACACGGCGATTGAAGTCGAGGAGAAGAACCTCCGCGAGGTTGCCGATGCCCGACAGAGGCTGATCGATGCAATCGAGAGCATCAACGAAGGCTTTGCTCTCTACGACGCCGACGATCGCCTCATCCTGTGCAACAGCCGTTATGAGGAACTCCTTTACCCTGGATACGACATTCCCATGGAACCTGGAACACCGTTTGAGACGGTGATCCGACGCGCAGCGGAGCGTGGCCTCGTCCTGGAGGCAAAAGGGCGGGTCGATGCCTGGGTTGCCGAGAGGTTGGCCAGGCACAGAAACCCGGTCGCGGCCGAGATCCAGCACCGCGATGGCAACCGCTGGATCCAAGTCTGCGAACGCAGGATCGCCGGTGGTGGAACTGTAGCTGTCTATACCGACATCACGGAAGTCAAGCACCATGCTGCACAGCTGGAACTTGCCCGTGATGAAGCCATGGCGGCCACGCGGGCGAAGAGCCAGTTTCTAACGAACATGAGCCATGAGTTGAGGACGCCGCTGAATGCGATCATCGGCATCACCGAAATGCTCAAAGAGGAGGCCGAGGAGACCGGGGACGAGCCGCTGGTGGAACCACTGGACAGGATCCGTCATGCCGGAACCCATCTCCTCGCCCTGATCAATGAAATTCTCGATCTTGCCAAGATCGAGGCGGGCAAGCTGGAGCTTCATCCGGAAGAGGTCGAACTTCGCGTCCTGATCGGGGAAGCCGCCATGACGGCCGAGCCTCTCGCGAAAAGGAACGGCAACCATATCGACGTCGAGATCGACGCGGACATCGGCAAGATGCAGACTGATCCTGTGCGCCTGCGACAGGTTCTGCTCAATCTCCTAAGCAATGCCTGTAAGTTCACCAAAGGCGGAACCGTGAAGATCACAGCCTCTCGAACCATGGATCGAGGAGGAGATAGAATAACGATTTCCGTTCATGATACGGGCATCGGCATGACAGCTGAACAGAGCGAAAAGCTCTTCCAGGAGTTCAGTCAGGCGGACAGCACGACTACACGGAAGTTTGGAGGAACCGGGCTCGGGCTGGCCATCAGCCGCCGGCTTTGCCGTGTGATGGGCGGAGACATCACCGTGCAAAGTGCTTTTGAGGTCGGAAGCACTTTCACCGTTTCCCTGCCGGTAGGAGGTGTAGCCGGCACTCCCAGGATACACCCCAACACAGGAAGTCCTTCCGTTCCACAAATTCCCGGACGAGGGCAACGTGCGCTGATCATCGATGATGAGACAACCTCACGAGAGATCCTCCGTCAGATCCTCGTGCGTGAAGGCTTCGAGGTAGTGACGGCGGAAAGTGGTCAGCAGGGGATCGAGATCGCCCGGGATATCCGGCCGGCGGTGATCACCTTGGATGTTCTCATGCCGGATCTCGATGGCTGGGGCACCCTCCAGCAGTTGAAGCACGATCCTGAGCTTCAGGACATTCCGGTTATCATGGTCACGATTGTCGATGAGGAGAACCAAGCCTATGCCCTTGGGGCTGCTGCTTATCTGACGAAGCCGGTCAATCGCGAGCACCTACTGAAGGCTCTTGCTGCCTGCCGAACCGACCATGCGAACTCTCGGGTGCTGGTTGTAGAGGATGATCCGCACACCCGGGGATGGCTCGCCCGGATCCTGCGGGAGGATGGATGGGAAGTGGCAGAGGCCGAGAACGGGCGGGTTGCCCTGGATCGGCTGCCGCTCGTCAGACCCGACATCATCCTCCTCGATCTGATGATGCCGGAGATGGACGGCTTCGAGTTTGTCGATGAAATCCATCGACACGAGGAGACGCGGCATCTGCCTCTCATCGTGCTGACGGCCGCCGACGTCGACGATGAAGCTCAGCGGCGCCTGAGCGGCGGCATCCGACAGCTTCTGCGCAAACGGCCGGGAGGCCGGGATGAGGTGCTCGCCACCTTGCGGGACGTCATCGCCGATTGCCTGAGGCTTAGCCGGCTGGAGCATCAGGAGCAGAAATGACCGGAATTCTCTATATAGGAAAGGATAATGTCGACATGCTGATCCAGCCGTTGATGAGGCACGGCGTCAAGATCAGGAGCCTGCCATGATCAATGCCGCGGTCCGCATCCTTGTCGTAGATGACAACGAGGACAACCGGTATACGCTGACGCGGCGCCTGCAACGCGAAGGTTGGACGGATCTGACGACAGCCGAGAATGGACGTGAGGCTCTAGACCGTATTGCTCAAGAGCCCTTCGACCTCATCCTTCTCGACATCATGATGCCCGAGATCAACGGTTATGAAGTCCTGAAGCGGATCAAGACGGATGCAGCTACGCGCGATATCCCGGTTCTGATGATTTCGGCCCTGTCGGAATTCGAAAGTGTTGTCCGCTGCATTGAACTCGGAGCCGAGGATTACCTCCCGAAGCCCTTCAACCCGGCGCTCTTGAGAGCACGCGTGAGATCCTGCCTGGACAAGAAGAGGCTTCACGACCAAGAGCTCAGCTATCTCGCCGAGATCGATCACCAGCGACGCCGCGCTGAAGCGCTTCTCCATGCCATCCTACCGTCGCAGGCTGTGGACGAACTCGAACAGTCCCAGACCGTGACGCCTCGCCGCCATGAAGATGTCGTCGTATTCTTCGCCGATATCGTCGGGTTCACAGCTTACTGCGATCTGCTTGCACCGGAGGAGATCGTCGCGAACCTTCATGTTTACGCCTCAAACTTCGAGGACATCGCTTCCCAGCATGGCCTTGAGAAGATCAAGACCATCGGTGACGGATTCCTCGCCACGGCGGGCCTGCTCCTGCCCAATCCGGATCCGGTGATGGCGAGCATCGAATGCGCCATATCGACCATCGCCTCCGCCCGTGACCTGCCCCTGCCTTGGGATGTTCGCGTGGGCATTCACATCGGTCCTGTCGTTGCCGGGGTCGTTGGACGGCAAAAGTTCAGCTTCGACATCTGGGGCGATACGGTGAATGTGGCTGCTCGGCTCGCCGGATACGGCAGGCAAAGCGGCATCAATCTCAGCCGCGCCGCCTGGGAGCGGGTCCAGACACGTATTGATGCCGCTTCTCTAGGGCCTGTTCCCATCAAGGGCAAAGGCAATATCGACGCTTACAGGGTTTCCCCTCAAGGGTAGAGGAGGCGGACGATCAGGGACCGTCCGCCGTTCTCAGATGTGGAGCTCACGCCCTAGAGATTTCAGAGCGCTCTCCTGGAAAGCCTCTCCTTGCGTGGGATGCGCATGGATGGTGCCGGCGATGTCTTCCAGGCGCGCTCCCATCTCGATGGCAAGGCCGAAAGCTGCCGAGAGTTCTGACACACCCTGCCCGACCGCCTGGATGCCGAGGAGCAGGTGATTGTCCGCCCGGGCCACGACGCGAACGAAGCCTTCCTCGCCGAGCTTCGTCATGGCGCGCCCATTGGCCGAGAAGGGGAAGTGACCGATGCGGGCCTCACTGCCGCTCTTCTGAGCCTCATCCGGAGTCAGGCCGACGGCGACAATCTCCGGATCGGTGAAGCACACCGCTGGAATGGCACGCTTATCCCAGACACGCTTGTGACCTGCGATAATCTCGGCCACCATCTCGCCCTGCGCCATGGCGCGGTGCGCCAGCATCGGCTCGCCCGTCACGTCGCCGATGGCGTAGATGCCCCGCATCGAAGTCTGGCATTTCTCGTCCATGCGGATGAACGGGCCATCCATATCGAGGACGAGTTCCTCCATTCCCCACCCTTGCGTGACCGGCCTCCGCCCGATCGTGACAAGGATCTTGTCGGTCGCAAGGGACACTTCGGATCCGCTCTCGGTTTCAACCAGAAGAGCATTGCCGGCTTTAGCCACCCCCTTGGCCTTTGCGCGTGTCATGACGTCGATGCCAAGAGCCTGCAGCCTCTTGAACACGGGGCGGGTGAGTTCCGCATCGTATTGCGGCAGGATGCGTGCCTGCGCCTCGACGACGGTCACCTTGGCGCCCATCTTGGCGAAGGCTGTTCCAAGCTCAAGACCGATATAGCCGCCGCCGACGACCACCAGCTGCTCCGGAACTGCCGTCAGCGAAAGCGCTTCGGTCGAGGAGATGACGGTTCCGCCGAATGGCAGGCTGGGGAGTTCGACCGGAGCCGACCCGGTTGCGATCACCACATTCTCGGCACGGATGATCTGTCGGCCGGTTTCCGTTTCCACCTCGACCGTCTTGCCGTCGCGAAAGCGGGCCCTCCCCTGGACCATCTTGACCTTGGAGCGCTTCAGCAAGCCCGATACGCCGCTGTTCAGCCGGCCAACGATAGTGTCTTTCCAAGCGATGGTTTGCGACAGATCGAGCTCGGGTTTCGTCGTCGTGATTCCGAGCGGGTTCTTCCCCGATGAAAGATGAGCGATCCGGTCGTATTCCTCAGCCGCATGGATGAGCGCCTTGGAGGGGATGCAGCCTACATTGAGACAAGTTCCGCCGGGCTTCCTCTCTTCCACGATGACTGTGTCGATGCCGAGCTGTCCGGCGCGAATCGCGCAGACATAGCCGCCCGGCCCGGCTCCGATCACGAGGAGCTTGCAGGAGATATCCTTCATTGACGTCAAGCCTCCACGAAGATCATTGCGGGCGTCTCCAGCAGCGTCTTGATGCGCTGCACGAAGACCGCCGCATCCCAGCCGTCGATGATCCGGTGATCGAAGCTGGAGGACAGGTTCATCATCTTGCGGGGAATGAACGTCGAGCCGTCCCAGACGGGCCGCACCATGATCTTGTTGACGCCGATGATGGCAACTTCCGGATAGTTGATCACCGGTGTCGTGACGATGCCGCCCATGGCGCCGAGCGACGTGATGGTAATCGTCGAGCCGCTCAGTTCCTCTCGGGTGGCGAGCCCGGCCTTGGCGGCTTCAGACAGACGGGTCAACTCGGTGGCACAGTCCCAGATGTCCCGCGCTTCCGCATGCCGGACGATCGGAACCATTAGACCCGAACCGGTCTGCGTGGCGATGCCGATATGCACACCGCCATGCTGGTGAACGACGCCCGCCTCGTCATCGTAGATCGCGTTCAGGTGCGGCTGATCGGCGATGGCCTTGACCATGGCGCGCATCAGGAAAGGCAACAGGGTCAGTTTCGGTCTGTCGGCTCGCTTGGTTGCGTTGAGTGTCGTCCGCAGGTCCTCGAGAGCGGTGACATCCACCTCTTCGACATAGGTGATGTGCGGGATGCGCGATTTCGCAACCGCCATCTTCTCCGCAATCTTGCGGCGCAGCCCAATCACTTTGACATGTTGGACGGAAGTATCCTGAACCAAGCCCTGTGCTTTGGCGACCTGCGGGCCGTGGGTGAGGAACGCGTCCAGATCCTCATGGGTGATCCGGCCGGCGGGGCCGGTGCCCGGAACCTGCCTCAGGTCGATCCCGGCTTCGTGGGCGCGCAGACGGACCGCCGGGGAAGCGACCGGCTTGTCACCCTCCATCCGCGGGCCGGAGGGGCGGTGTACCCTCACGGGCGGGCTTTGTGGAGCCTCGACAGGTTGAGGCCGGGGCGCTTCCCTCGCCTGCTTCTCGACAACGGCCTCCGAGGTTTTGACCGCGCCATCGGCCTGCGCCTCGATGTCCTTCGGTCGTGACGGTGCCTCAGGTGCCTTATCGGATGTGTCGTGACCGGAGGCAGCGCCCTCCTCATCTCCTGTCTTCAGGCGGATCAGGGGCGATCCAATCGCGACAACATCTCCGATGTCGGCGCCAAGCCACAGAACCTCTCCGTCGACGGGAGAAGGAATCTCCACCGTCGCCTTGTCGGTCATCACGGCTGCAAGCAAGGCATCCTCTCGCACGAGATCGCCGACTTTGACGTGCCATTCGACGAGTTCGGCCTCGGCGATTCCCTCGCCGACGTCGGGCATCTTGATCAGGTGCTCACCCATGTCAGGCCTCCAGCGTTTCGACAAGCGCACGTCCGACCCGTGCAGGTCCCGGGAAGTAGTCCCATTCCTGCGCATGCGGATAAGGCGTGTCCCACCCGGTCACACGCGCGATCGGCGCCTCGAGCTGGAAGAAACATGCTTCCTGAACGAGTGCCGCCAGCTCAGCCCCGAATCCTGATGTAAGCGTCGCCTCATGCACGATCACGCAGCGACCCGTCTTTCTAACGGACGCAACGATCGTCTCCATGTCGAGAGGAAGCAGGGTGCGCAAATCGATGATCTCTGCGTCGATTCCTGTCTCCGTTGCAGCCGCCTGCGCGACATACACCATCGTGCCATAGGCCAGAACGGTCACGGCCGCTCCCTCACGGACAATGGATGCCTTGCCGAGCGGCAACGTGAAGTAGCCGTTGGGCACCTCGCCGAGGTCGTGCTTCGACCAGGGCGTGATCGGGCGGTCGTGATGACCGTCGAAGGGTCCATTGTAGAGCCGCTTCGGCTCCAGGAAGATCACAGGATCGGGATCCTCGATGGCCGCGATCAGCAGGCCTTTGGCATCATGAGGATTGGATGGCACGACGGTCTTCAATCCCGACACATGGGTGAACAGGGCTTCGGGGCTCTGGCTATGAGTCTGCCCGCCGAAAATTCCGCCGCCGGTCGGCATGCGGACGACGAGCGGACAGGTGAACTCGCCGTTCGACCTATACCGCAGGCGGGCCGCCTCGGACACGATCTGGTCATAAGCCGGATACATGTAATCGGCGAACTGGATCTCGATGCAGGGGTGAAGCCCATAGGACGCCATGCCGATGGCAGCTCCCACGATGCCGGCTTCATTGATCGGGGCATCGAAACAACGGGTCTTTCCGTATTTCTGCTGGAGGCCTGCCGTGCAGCGGAAGACACCGCCGAAATAGCCGACATCCTCCCCGAAGACCACAACACGCTCGTCACGCGCCATCATCACGTCCATCGCGTCCCGGATGGCTTCGATCATCGTCATGCGTGCCATGGATCAGACTCCCGCCTGCTGACGCTGCCGGCGTAGATGAGGCGGCATCTCGGCATAGACGCCGTCGAACATGTCGCGCGCCGAGGGCTTTCCGCCGGCATGCAGCGTGCCGTAGCTCTCCGCCTCCTTCTGAGCGGCGATCACCGTATCGAGAATTTCGGCCTCGGCCTGCTTGTGCCGCTCCTCGGACCAGGCGCCCCG
>JAJFBI010000452.1 GCA_020697385.1 Microvirga sp.
TCGGCGAGGTGCTCCGGCGCACGGGCCTCGATCTCTGCGCGCAGGGGAGTGCCTTGGCACAGTCCTATCGCAGGCTCTCGCGGGGAGGGCGCTCGGCTGACCTTGTCCACCACATCGATCTCGACAGTCTCGAACCCTGCCTGCTGAACCTCGCCGCGAATCCGGTCCGGGTCGCAATAGCCGAAGGGCATTCGCTCGATGAAGCGGGGCGGGTCATTGGGAAAAGCCTTTGCGACAGTCTCGGCCACGATACGGCTGACCGGATTGAGATCGAGGGTGTTCCAGACATTGAACAGGAAGCGCCCACCGGGCCTGAGCACGCGCAGCGCCTCGCGATAAGCCGCCAGCTTGTCGGGGAAGAACATGACGCCCAGTTGACATATCACCGCGTCGAAGCTGTTTGCTTCGAAGGGAAGCGACTGAGCATCGGCCTGCTGCCATCTCACGTTCGGGCCCTGCAGCTTGGTTTGCGCGAGATCGAGCATCGCCTGATTGAGATCTGTCGCGACGATCTCGACCTCCGGCGGCAGCGCCTGGGCCATGGCGCGTGTCACGACACCCGTTCCCGCCGCCAGTTCCAGAATGCGGCCCTGCGTGACATCCGCCAGTCGCCCCGCCAGATCCTCTGCGAAGGGCTCGAATTTGAGGGGGACGAGATATTGCTCGTAGAGAGCCGGAATGGAGCCTGCAAAGGCGGTATCTGTGACGCTCATGGCCTTCTCCGCAGGAGAGGCCAGGATGGTCGCCTCGATCACCTTGAGGTGCAAGGGCGCAGAAGAGTCAGCCTCGGCCTCATCCCAGCAGCCAGGCGAAGGCCCGTTCCAGGCTTGCCGTTCCGTCCCGATCAAACCAGCGGCCGTGGCTGAAGACGACCCGCTCCGGGTTCCAGGCAATCAACTGAGAAACGGCTTGTTTCGCCTCCTTCTGGCGAAGGCGGACGACAAAGCGCAGGTAGGCCGGGGCCTTGCCGTTGGGGGCGTCGACACCGGTGAGCCTGGCAAAGAGGCGGGTGCCCAGTGACAGCTTTTCCGGCTCAAGGTTCTGGATCAGGTCCGTCAGGATAAGTGTGCGCGTGGGCCGGTGAAAAAAGGCGACCTCCCGAAATCCCGCGCCGCCCGGGATGACGATATGCTCGATCTCGCCGCCCCAGTCATCGGGCGGTGAGCCCGTCAGGTCTCGGTCGAGCCGGATTCCCGCTTTCCGTACCTGCGGCCGCGTGCGGAGGTTCGGCGCAGCGGAGGTCTTGGCTGCCGGGCAACCACCCTGCCAGCCCTTGAGGTGCGTCCAATGTGCGATGCTGGGCGCGACGAGATGGCGGATGGGCCCAAGCGTCTCGATCTCCCGCCGCAGTTCCGCATTGTATCGCGTCGGCGAATGGAGCCAGACATCGCCGTTGCCCAATCGGATTACCGTCATCCGCACCGGCAGGCTCAAGCCCATGGCTTCCTGCGGCCCGCTATCAACGATCCAGAGATTTTCCGCGACGGGCTTGAGCACATCGAGGGGAGGGTAGGTCACGTCTTGCTCGGGCACGTTCGCCTGCTCTCTACGAAGATATCATGTCTTCATATGAACGCTTCTCTTCCTAAGAAGCTCCCGTGAACAGGGTAGACGCCCATCGACATCGGAGGATTGTGCTCTTGTGCACGCTTTCCATCGAGCCTAGCACTGGAGCACGTAATTCTCGCAGTGCAGGAGAGGCGCAGCCATGTGGACCGACCGACGCATTCTGGATCTCCTGGGCATCGAGGTCCCCATTATTCAGGCACCTATGGCGGGAGCCAACCTGTCAGACATGGTGATCGCCGTATCCGAGGCCGGCGGACTTGGATCTCTCCCCTGTGCGTTGCTGAGCCCTGACAAGGCGCGGCAAGAGCTCGCGAGGATCCGGCAGCACACGTCGAAACCCGTGAATGTCAACTTCTTCTGCCATTCGATGCCCGAAGCTGATGCCAGCCGTGAAGCAGCCTGGAAGGGGCGCTTGAGTGCCTATTACTCGGAATTCGGGATTGACGCGGATGCTTCGTATCCTCCTTCGGCAAGAGCGCCTTTCGACGAGGCTTTTCTGGAAATCGTCGAAGAGTTCGGGCCTGAGGTCGTAAGCTTTCATTTCGGCCTGCCCAAGGCAGATCTGCTGAAGCGCGTGAAGGCTACGGGCGCCAAGATCCTATCTTCTGCCACCACTGTCGATGAGGCCCTCTGGCTGGAGCAGCGGGGATGCGACGCCATCATCGCGCAAGGCGTCGAGGCCGGCGGCCACCGCGGCATATTCCTGTCCGACGATGTCTCGACCCAGGTCGGCACCATGGCGCTGGTGCCGCAGGTTGTCGATGCGGTGAAGGTTCCCGTGATCGCTGCCGGCGGGATCGCCGACGCACGCGGTATCGTCGCTGCTCTTGCTCTAGGCGCATCGGCGGTACAGATCGGAACAGCCTATCTGTTCACGCCGGAAGCGACCATCGGGCCCCTTCACAGGCAGGCCCTCAAGGCTGCGAAGGACGACCAGACGGCGCTCACAAACGTCTTCACCGGACGCCCCGCACGTGGGATCGTCAACCGGATTATGCGTGAAGTCGGCCCGATCTCACCGGAAGCGCCTCAATTTCCTCTGGCTGGTGGCGCGCTCGCGCCCTTGCGTCAGAAGACGGAGCCTCGCGGTTCGGGAGATTTCATGTCCCTCTGGTCAGGCCAGGCAGCACGGCTAGCCCGCGAGCTTCCGGCCGGAGAACTGACGAGGACATTGGCGCAGGAAACTCTGGACAAGCTCGGCTCACGATCTTCGTGAGCAAGCAGCCCTTACCCCTTATTCCGCCGCCTGACGTGTCACCTTCTTGTCCTTCTTCGCCGGCGCCTTCTTGGCGACTTCCTTCGGAGCAGACTCCTTCTTCAAGGGCCTGCGCTCCAGCACTTCCTTCAAAAACCGGCCGGTGTGGCTTTCCTTGGACTCGGCGATGTCCTCGGGCGTGCCCTGGGCGACGATGCGGCCGCCGCCGCTGCCGCCTTCGGGGCCCATGTCGATCACCCAGTCGGCGGTCTTGATGACCTCGAGGTTGTGCTCGATCACCACCACGCTGTTGCCCTGGTCCACCAGTTCATGCAGCACTTCCAGGAGCTTTGCCACGTCGTGGAAGTGGAGGCCGGTGGTGGGCTCGTCGAGGATGTAGAGGGTGCGGCCGGTGGCGCGCTTGGAGAGCTCCTTCGACAGCTTCACGCGCTGCGCCTCGCCGCCCGACAGGGTGGTCGCTTGCTGGCCCACGTGGACGTAGTCGAGGCCGACGCGGGCGAGCGTCTGCATCTTCTCGCGGATCGACGGCACGGCCTTGAACAACTCGCGGGCCTCCTCCACCGTCATGTCGAGCACGTCGGCAATGGAGTTCTCGCGGTACTTCACTTCCAGGGTCTCGCGATCATAGCGCTTGCCCTTGCACACGTCGCAGGTGACGTAGACGTCGGGCAGGAAGTGCATTTCGATCTTGATCACGCCGTCGCCGGTGCAGGCCTCGCAGCGGCCGCCCTTCACATTGAAGGAGAAGCGGCCGGGCTGGTAGCCGCGGGCCTTTGCCTCTGGGAGTCCTGCGAACCATTCACGGATCGGTGTGAAGGCACCGACATAGGTGGCCGGGTTCGAGCGCGGTGTGCGGCCGAT
>JAJFBI010000453.1 GCA_020697385.1 Microvirga sp.
GTGTCTCTCTTGTACGAGAAATTCTTGCATTCAGCGGGCCTAAATAGAGCGCACTTCTCGTGGCAGGTGCAATATCTTCTCGCCATCTCAGCGATGAAGGACCGTGATGTTCCTGCTCAATCAGCAGCCCGACTACCGCAAGCCTCTTGATCCGATTGATGTCGAGACGCTGGGCGTACCGGCCGCTGAAGAGGTCGAACGTTACCTCACCTATCGGGACAACCATGCCCCGACGCCTCTGCATACCCTGCCAGCCTTGGCCGCTGAACTCGGCGTGAATACGGTCCATATCAAGGATGAGGGATTCCGGCTCGGCCTCGGCAGCTTCAAGGCGCTAGGTGGCTCCTATGCGGTCATCCGGCTTGTGCTGGAGGAGGCCAGCCGTCGGCTCGGACGCCCAATCGATGTCGCTGAACTGCACGCGCCCGAGGTCCGTGCCGTTGCGGCTGGCATGACAATGGCCTGTGCCACGGACGGCAATCATGGACGCTCGGTGGCCCAGGGGGTGCAACTGGTCGGCGCCAAGGCCGCCATCTTCGTGCATTCCGGTGTCAGCGACGAGCGTGTGGCGGCTATTGCCCGCTTCGGCGCCCGGATGATCCGGGCCGAGGGCACCTATGACGACTCGGTCGCCGAGGCCGCACGCGTTGCTGCCGAGAAGGGCTGGATCGTGGTCTCCGACACCTCCTGGCCGGGTTACGAGCGCATCCCCGGGTTGGTGATGCAGGGCTACACCGCCATGGTGCGCGAGGCCCTGCGCCAGCTTCCCGAAGCGCCGACCCATGTGTTCGTGCAGGCCGGCGTCGGCGGTGTTGCGGCTGCTGTGGCAGGGCATCTCGCGCTCGTTCTTGGGGACCGGCGGCCGACCTTCGTCGTGGTCGATCCCGCCCGAGCCGCCTGCCTCTACGAGAGCGCGCGGGCGGGACACCCGGTCAAGATCGCACACGGCGAGCCGACGGTCATGGCGATGCTCGAATGCTACGAGCCATCGCTGGTGGCCTGGCGCGTGCTGTCCCGTGTCGCTGACGGCTTCATGACTGTTGACGAGGTGGATGCGGTCGCGGTGATGAACCGCCTGGCCCGGCCACATGGGAACGACCCGGCCATCGTGGCGGGTGAGAGCGGCGGGGTCGGCCTTGCCGGTCTCATCCGCGCGACGGCGGATCCTGAGATCCGAGCAGCCCTAAATCTCAACGAAGCGTCCCGGGTCTTCGTCATCAACACCGAAGGCGCAACCGATCCGGAACGCTACGAAGAACTGGTCGGGATGCGTCCTGACGCCGTCACAAACAACACCAGAAGGGCAGACGCATGACAACACGTTGCATCGACGCGGAGCGCCTGCTCGGTCGGCTCCGGGAACTCGGGCAGATCGGCCGCGACGGCGACGGCAGGCTGATCCGGCTCGCCGGTTCCGACAGTGACAAGGCAGGACGCGACGCCTTCATTGCCTGGATCCGCAGCGCGGGCCTAGAGGTCGCGGTCGACCGCATCGGCAACATCTTCGGGATCTGGAAGGATGACGCGAATGCGGATGCGGCCCCTGTCCTGCTCGGCTCGCACATCGACACCGTCATCGATGCGGGCATCTATGACGGCTGCTACGGCGTGCTGTCCGGATTGGAGGTGATCCAGACCCTCAAGGCTTCAGGATACATTCCCGCACGGCCCATCGCCGTCGCCGCCTTCACCAACGAGGAGGGCGTGCGCTATGCCCCCGACATGATGGGTTCGCTCGTATACGCGGGCGGGCTCCCGGTCGACGAGGCGCTGGCGACGGTTGGCACCGATGGCACCGTTCTCGGTGCGGAACTGGAGCGCATCGGTTACGCCGGCTCAGAGGAGCCGGGCTTCCTGAAGCCGCACGCCTATGTAGAGCTGCACATCGAGCAGGGTCCTGTGCTGGACCGCGAAGGCGCGCCCATTGGCGCAGTCGGGAACCTTCAGGGCATCTCCTGGCAGCGCATCACCATCGAGGGAGAAGCCAACCACGCCGGAACGACGCCGATGTCGATGCGCCGGGATGCCGGCCACGCCGCAGCCCGCGTGGTTACCTTCCTGCGCGACCGGGCCCGGGCCTCGAACACGCCGACCGTCGCCACGGTCGGCTGCATGAGCTTCGAGCCGAACGCCATCAATGTGATCCCCTCCCGGGCCGTCTTCACGGTCGATCTCCGTGACCCGGATGAGCAGCGCCTCCAGGCGGAGGAGGCAGCCCTTGCTGCCTACCTGACCGAGTTGGCGGCTGCCGAGGAGGTCACCATCTCGGTCGAACGGCTGGCGCGGTTCGAACCGGTGACCTTCGACCGGGGGATCGTGGAGCTGGTGGAGGAGGCTGCACGCAAGCGCGGGCTGGCCTCGAAACGGATGATCTCGGGCGCGGGTCACGATGCCCAGATGATCGCCCGCATCGCCCCCTCAGCCATGATCTTCGTGCCGAGCATCGGCGGCATCAGCCACAATCCACGCGAGCACACGCCGGATGCCGACCTCGTTGCAGGCGCCAATATCCTGCTCGACGTGACCGCTACTCTCGCAGCCCCATAAGGAGACATCGATGGCCCTGGATCTGGACGCCCTCGCTCAAGAGATGACCGCTTGGCGGCGCGACCTGCACGCGCATCCCGAGTTCGGCTTCGAGGAGAGGCGCACGAGCGCCTTCGTGGCCGCCAAACTGCGGGAGTTCGGCCTCGATGAAGTGGCCGAAGGCATAGGCGGCACCGGCGTCGTCGGCACGCTCAAACGCGGCAGCGGCAACCGGGCGATTGCCCTCCGGGCCGACATGGA
This sequence comes from Microvirga sp., assembly GCA_020697385.1. Classification (GTDB taxonomy): domain Bacteria; phylum Pseudomonadota; class Alphaproteobacteria; order Rhizobiales; family Beijerinckiaceae; genus Microvirga. The sequence goes on from JAJFBI010000453.1 coordinate 2,788, forward strand.
CGCCCTGCGCATCACCGAACAGGGCACGTCGGAGTCGATGTCACCGCCTCATTCGAAGCCGGGAGGCTGACCCTCAGCGATTGGACACAGAGCGCCGGCTGTCCAGTCCGAAAGCTTGGCAGCCGCCGCGGCTGCCCTAAAGTGGATTCGCCAGCAGTATCTTTTCCGAAACAAGACCAGGCAATCGGAGCATCGACAGAGCATACGACGCCAGTCGGAGAGAATTCGATCCGCACCGTTCCATCAAGCTCTTGAGCCAGGCTGCGCTCAATGAGCCGCGTCCCAAAGCCACGCCGGGCAGGCTTCTCAACGTGCGGCCCCTCCGACTCCTCCCACATCAGGTGGAGGCGCTGTGGCGCGCCCGTGTCGGTCAGTGTCCAATGGACCCTGATCTGGCCGGTCCCGTTGGACAAGGCCCCGTACTTCACGGCGTTTGTGGCCAATTCCTGGAGCGCCATGGCAAGTGGAAGGGCCATGCCCGGCGGCACCTGGACGCTCGGTCCCTGCACATGGATGCGGTTTTCGCCGCGGCTGCGGTATGGTTTGACAGCCTGTGCCACAATGTCGTGCAGGGCCACCTGCGCCCAGCTTCGTTCGGTGAGCACGTTATGGACCTGCGATAGGGCAAGGAGGCGACTCTCGATTGCACTCGAGGCGTGATCGAGCGTGGACGCGTTCCGCAGTGTTTGTGAGGCGATGGACTGGACCGTCGCCAGAGTGTTCTTGACCCGGTGGTTCAGCTCCCCGATCAGAAGGTCTTTCTCCTTCACCGCTGCCCGAAGCTCCTGCACAACCCGCAGGCGCTCAATGGCAGCCCCAAGAAGATTGGCGTAGCTTCGGAGGAAATCGACGTCAGAT
>JAJFBI010000454.1 GCA_020697385.1 Microvirga sp.
CCTGCCCATCGCCGAGCGAGCGGAAACGGCCAGCCCGGTTGATCCAGCTCTCATAGCCGCCATAGACGCCGACGCGCCCGGAGGGGTTGAACTCCGCGTCTTTGGCATGGAACGCCTTGATGCGCTCGTGATAGAGATCGATGAAGGCAACGTAGTCGAGTTGCTGCAGCAGAAAGTGGCTCGGGTCGTAGTTGATGCAGGCGCGGGCGTGCCCGCCCACCGCGTCCACGAAGCGCTCGAAGGTGGCGCCATCGTGAATGTCCTCGCCGGGATGGATCTCGTAGGCCACGTCGCAGCCCGCATCCTCATAGGCGTCGAGGATGGGCCGCCACCGCCGCCCCAATTCCTCGAAAGCGGTCTCGACAAGGCCGGCAGGTCGCTGCGGCCATGGATATACGAAGGGCCACGCGAGCGCACCGGAGAAAGACACGCTGACACTCAGCCCTAGGCGCTGCGAGGCTTTGGCTGCCATCAGCATCTGGTTGACGGCCCATTCCTGTCGCGCTTTCGGGTTGCCCCTGACCTCAGGGGCCGCAAACCCGTCGAAGGCTTCGTCGAAAGCCGGATGCACCGCCACGAGCTGGCCCTGCAGGTGGGTGGAGAGCTCCGTGATCTCCATGCCGTGGGAGCGCACGAGCCCCAGGATCTCGTCGGAATAGGTCTGCGACTCTGCCGCCTTCTTCAGGTCGAAGAGGCGCGCATCCCAGGTGGGAATCTGCACGCCCTTGTAGCCGAGGGAGGCCGCCCAGCGGCAGATCGCGTCGAGCGAGTTGAACGGAGCCTCGTCGCCTGCGAATTGCGCAAGGAAAAGGCCGGGGCCTTTCATGGTCTTCATGGGTGAACTCCCGATGTGGCGTGAGAGAAGGCGAAAATGCCGGCAATGGAAAGCTGCCCGAAACTCGAACAGCTTGCCGTTGCCTCGCCCCTTCCAGGTGGAAGGGGCGAGAGCGACACCATTTAGAACGGGGAGTTCGGGAAGTAGTGATCCTTGGCGTTGTCCTTCGTGATCAGCTGGGCGTTCAGCGTGTAGGTGCCGCGCATGGGGGCATTGGTGTAGAAATGCGCTGCGGTCACGCCCATGGCGGTCGAGATCATCGACGGCGGGTAGGATACGTCGGCCGGGATCATCTTGTCGCCGTCCATCACCTTCTTGATCATGTCCTTCATGCCGGCGCCGCCGAGAACGAACTTGATGTCCTCGCGCTTGGCCTGACGGATCGCCTCCATGACGCCGAGCGCCATGTCGTCGTCGGATGCCCACACGGCGTCGATCTTCGGGTGCTTGGACAGGTAGTCCTGCATCACCTTGAACGCGTCGTCACGGTTCCAGTTGGCGTATTGCTTGTCGATCACCTTCACGCCCGATCCTTCGAGAGCTTTCTCGAAATTCGTCACGCGCTCCTCGTCGATCACGGTCGGGATGCCGCGGAAGACGACGACGTTGCCCTGCTTCAGGTTGTCGACGAAGTACTTGCCGGCGACGCGGCCGAATTCGGGGTTGTTGCCGGCCACATAGATGTCCTGGATCGACGCATCCTTGAGGCCACGGTCCACGATGGTGACAAAGGTGCCGCGCTTCTTGATCTCGCGCATGGGGTTGGTCAACTCGTCGGAGTTGAAGGGCAGCACCACGAGGGCATCCACCTTCTGCGAGGTGAGATCGTCGAGGGCATTCGCCTGCGAGGCGCCGTCCGGCGAGGTTTTCACGATGACCTTCAGACCCGGATAGCCCTTCTCAAGCTGCTTGGCTGTTTCCTGGGCGTGATAGACGACGCCGCCGGTCCAGCCATGGGTTGCTGCCGGGATCGACACGCCGATCGTCACGCTCTTCTGCTGGGCCATCGCGCCGGTCGCGACGCCGGCCATCAGGCCTGCGGCCATTGCGAACTTCAGTACCGTTGCTTTCATCTCATTCCTCCCTGGAGGGTTGGTCTTTTAAGCCCTTCGTCCCTTTTCCGGTGGGCTTAGCCCGGTTTCATCGCCCGCGGTGGACTGACCGCTGCACGAGCATGGCGATAATGATGATGGCACCTTGAACCGCGCCCACGAGGAACTCGGAGACGAAGTTCGACAGCACCATGATGTTGGCGACGAGTTCGAGAATCACCGCCCCGACCACCGTGCCCCAGACGCGGCCGATGCCGCCCTTGAGGGCCGTGCCGCCGATGACCACGGCCGTGATGGCCTGCAACTCCCACAGCAAGCCTGTGGTGGGCGTAGCGGAGCCGAGGCGCGGCACGTAGACCAGCACGGCGATCCCGACGCAGATGCCCTGGATGATGTAGGTGAGCGTGCGCACGCGCCAGATCGGCACGCCCGAATAGCGGGCCACGTCCTCGTTGGAGCCCAGCGCCACCACATGGCGGCCGAAGGAGGTGCGGTAGAGGATCAATGCGCCGACAGCCGCCACCACGAGAAAGGCGATGATCGGATAGGGAATGCCGAAGACGCTGCCGAAATAGACAGGACGGTAGAGTTCGCGCAGCTCGAAATTGCGCATGGTGATGGTGCCGCCGGCGGCCAGCCAGATGACCAGGGAGCGGAAGATGCCCATGGTGCCCAGCGTCACGATGAACGGCTCGATGCGCCCGAAGGTGACGATGAGACCATTGGCCAACCCGCAGGCCGCACCGAGCGCAATGGCGGCCAGCAACCCAAGCGCCAGCGTGCCCACGTCCCCACCGCCGAGATTATTCAGGGTCAGGATCATCACGCCAGCGATCAGTGCCGCCATGGAACCGACGGAGAGATCGAGCCCACCGCCGGCGATCACGAAGGTGGCGCCCACCGCGATGATGGCGATGAAGGCGGAGCGCGTCACCACGTTGAGCAGGTTCGACGCGGTGAGAAAATCGGGATTGATCAGTGCGCCGGCGATCACGAGCACGATCAGCGCGATGAAGGGCGAAAGCGCCCGCATGTCGACGGAGAACTTGCGCTTCTCGGCGCGGGTGGGGAGCACGGTTTCTGTCATGCGTGGCCCGCGGCGATTTCCGCCGCCCTTTCTTCATGAACGCCTGTGGCGAGGTAAACGATTGCGTCTTCCGACAGATCGGCCTGCGGGACTTCGCCGGCGACGCGCCCGTTGCGCATCACGACGACCCGGTGGCAGAGGCCGATCAGTTCCTGCATCTCGGACGAGATGACGATGACGGCCTTGCCTTCCGCTGCAAGCGACGCGATGAAGCGGTAGATCTGTTCCTTGGTGCCGATGTCGACACCCCGTGTCGGCTCGTCGATGATGACGATCCGCGGCTCCAAGAGCATCATCTTGGCAAGCAGGAGCTTCTGCTGGTTGCCGCCGGACAGCTGGCCCGCCAGCAGGTCGCGGCTGCGGGTGCGGATGTCGAAATCCTTGATCGCCCGGTCGAGCGCCTTCTCCTCGGCACCGCCGTCGATGAAGGAGCCGCGCGTGAACTTGTCGAGAGCTGCAAGCGAAAGATTGATCCTGAGGTTCTGCTGCAGAAGCAGGCCCTTGCCCTTGCGATCCTCCGACAAATAGACGATGCCGGCCGCCATCGCTTCCCGGGCATCGCGAAAATGGACATTCCTGTCGTCGAGAGTGACGGTGCCCTGGCTCGAGCGCAGGCCTACGATCCCCTCGAACAGTTCCGTGCGGCCCGCGC
>JAJFBI010000455.1 GCA_020697385.1 Microvirga sp.
GGCCATCTCGCCTGCGAGCACGAAGGCAACGGGTCTGGTGAACAACCCCACCAGGATGAGCAGGCCGCCGATGAGTTCCAGTATAGCCCCGATCCCGAAGAGGGACATCAAGGGCGGCATCCCGCTTTCCGGAGGCGTTGGAAAGCCGAACAGCTTCTGCGTTCCGTGCTCAATGAAGAGCAACGCCGTGACGATTCTCAAGACGGCCAAGGCGTAGGGTGACCAGCGATCGAGAGTGGATGACATCTGCAGGAGTTCCTTCTGAGCGCCGCCTGCCGTGACGGATTGAAACATCACGCGCCCATATAAAGCGCACGATCGGTAGGAGAAGCCTGTCCGGCGTGACGCTCCGCCTTGGGGCCGACAGGAGGAACCACCGAGGTTTCACGTGAAACTCACGTTAAATTGACGACCAGCGGACATTTCTCAAAGGCATGAAGCCTTGCCTGCCGAGGGTTTCCTGTCAGCTTCTTGCGTCTGACGAACGGAGGCGGGGATGAATCGAAGGCTTCTGGGTGCTCTCGCGGTTGTCCTGTCGGGTCTGTGGCTGTGCTCCCCCGGCGCCCGGGCGGAGACCGAGGTCGATGTCGCACTGGTTCTGGCCGTCGATGTGTCACGCTCCATGGACCCGGACGAGCAGGAACTCCAGCGCCAGGGCTTCATGGAAGCCTTCCGCTCCCCGCAGGTGCATGACGCCATCCGCAACGGCATGGTGGGGCGGATCATTGTCACCTATGTGGAATGGTCCGGCGTGGAGTATCAGAACGTCATTGTGCCCTGGACCGTCATCGAGGGTCCTGAGGGAGCCATGAAATTCGCCGACGGCCTCAGCAACACCCCGATCGGCCGCACCCGAAGAACGTCAATCTCCGGCGCCATCGATTTCGGCGTGAAGCTCCTGGAGCAGACAGGCGTCGAGCCGATCCGCAGGGTCATCGACATTTCCGGGGATGGCCCCAACAGCAGCGGACGAGGGGTCGCTGCGGCACGGGACGAGGCCGTCGCCAAGGGTATCACCATCAACGGGCTTCCCATCATGCTCAAGCGGCCGAGCGGCTTCGGCGACATGGAGCATCTCGACCTCTACTACAAGAACTGCGTCATCGGCGGTGAGGGCTCATTCATCGTGCCGGTTCGGGAGCGCCAGCAATTCGCCGATGCCATCAGGACCAAGATCATCCGCGAAATTGCGGCACTCCCAACCCGGCCGTTGATCCAGAAGGTTCAGGCCGAGCCGCCTGTGAGCTGCGCCGAGGGCGAGCAGCGCATGTATCGCTGGGACCGCAATTGAGGCGGCCCCGAGACTACGATTTGCATCACTCCAGGGTGATGTTGGCTGTCCTGATCACCTTCTCCCACTTGGCGCCTTCTTCCTGCATGTAAGCGGCCATCTCGGAGGGGGAGCTCTGGAGCACGTCGATCCCGGCGCCGGTGAGCTTGTCGCGGATGTCCTGTCTCGTGACGACCTGCCGGTACGTGTCGTTGAGCTTGGCGACGATCTCGGGCGACAGGCGGGCCGGGCCGACGAAGCCCTGCCAGGCCCAGGCCTCGAAGCCCGGAAAATCGGCAGCGACAGGCGGCACTCCCGGCAGGCCGGCGAACTCCTTCGGAGACGCCACGGCGATGGCCTTGATGGGGCCGGAAAGCTGGGAGCGGGCGGTTGCGAAGTCGATGAACATCATGTCCACCTGCCCGGCCACCAGGTCCTGCACGGCCGGAGCCGCGCCTCGATACGGCACATGGGTGAGCTTGATGCCGGCACCCTGAGAGAGGAGCTCCGTCGCCAGATGGAACGGGCTGCCCAAGCCGGGAGTCGCATAGTTGATCCGTCCAGGCGTCTTCTTCGCCTCGGCGATCAACTCCTGAACGGAGTTCACCGGCAGCCTGTTCGTGTTGACGAGCAGCACGAGCGCGAAGCGGCCCGTCAGGGAGATCGGGCTGAAATCCTTGTAGGGATCGAAGGAGAGCTTGCGATAGAGCGAGCGGTTCGTCGCGAAGGTCGCCGAATCGCCAAGAAGCAGCGTGTAGCCGTCGGGCTCTGCCCGGGCGACGGCTTCGGCCCCGATATTGGTGCCTGCTCCCGGCTTGTTCTCGACGACGAATTGCTGCCCCAATTGTTCTCCCATGGCGCCGAAGACAAGGCGCGCGAAGAAATCCGTTCCGCCGCCGGCCGCATAGGGGACGGTGACCCGGACGGGTCTCGCCGGATAATCGGCTTGCGCCAAGGCCCGCCATGGCGCGAGAGCCGAGGCTGCGGAAGCGGCGGCCATCGTCACGAGAAGATTGCGGCGGGTCTGGCTCATGGCGTTCTCCAGGATCGTGTTTACGGTTCGTTGCATGGCTGGACATAGGGAGAGCGCCTGCCGCGACCAGAGCCATGTCAGGCAAGGGGCGGCCGGATCGTATTGGATCGCTCGATCAGCGATGCCTTCATCCTGCCTTCATCTTGGCAGTGGCATCTGCTTGAAACGACCCTAGAATGGGCGCTGGTCCTCCTCCGGACCGGTGGGGCCTCCATGAAGCGCCCTCTCAAAGCCACGCAAGGAAGTGATCAGCCCCGATGGTGACCACGAGCATCCCGACGACACCGTTTTCCGATCAGCGCCCCGGCACATCCGGCCTGCGCAAGAAGGTCACTGTCTTCCAGCAGCCCCGGTATGTGGAAAACTTCATCCAGGCGATCTTCGACAATGTCGAGGGTGCGCAAGGCTCGACATTGGTGATCGGCGGCGATGGGCGCTACTTCAACGATGTCGTGGTTCAGACCGCTATCAGGATGGCGGCCGCCCATGGCTTCGGCCGCGTTCTCGTCGGGCAGCGGGGGCTCCTGTCGACGCCTGCGGCCTCCTGCGTGATCCGCAAGCACAAGGCCATCGGCGGGCTCGTTCTCTCCGCCAGCCATAACCCGGGCGGCCCGGACGGCGACTTCGGCATCAAGTTCAATATGGCCCATGGTGGCCCGGCGCCGGAATCCTTCACGGAAGCCGTGTTCAAGCGGGCAAGCACTCTTACCGAGTACAGGATCGTCGACGCTCCCGACATCGATCTCAGCCGCATCGGCCCGACCAAGGTGGGGGAGATGACGGTGGACGTCATCGATCCCGTCGCCGACTATGCGGAGCTGATGGAGCAGCTGGTCGATTTCGAGAAGATCGCCGATCTGTTCCGCTCGGGCTTCCGCATGCGCTTCGATGCCCTGAGCGCCATCACCGGCCCCTACGCGAAGGCGATTCTCGAGGGACGTCTCGGTGCTCCGGAAGGCACCGTCGTCAACGGGGAGCCGAAGCCCGATTTCGGTGGCCATCATCCCGACCCGAACCCGGTTCATGCCCATGACCTCATGGAGCTGATGCTCGGCCCCGACGCACCCGATTTCGGCGCAGCCTCCGACGGGGACGGCGACCGCAACATGATCGTGGCGAAAGGGCTCTTCGTGACCCCGAGCGACAGCCTCGCGATCCTTACGAGCCATGCGCATCTCGCGCCCGGCTACGCCAAGGGTCTGGCCGGTGTCGCACGCTCCATGCCGACGAGCCGCGCCGCCGATCGGGTGGCCAAAAAGCTCGGCATCAATTTCTTCGAGACCCCCACGGGCTGGAAATTCTTCGCCAATCTTCTGGACGC
>JAJFBI010000456.1 GCA_020697385.1 Microvirga sp.
ATACGGGCGACGAGATTCGTGAAGTCGTACAGGAGATCGAGCGGGCCGGCGGCAAGGCCATTCCGCTCGTGGCCGACGTGGCCGATGAAAGCCAGATGAAGAAGGCCGTGGCCGATCTCGTCCAAGCCTATGGACGGCTCGACATCGTCTTCGCCAATGCAGGAATCAACGGTGTCTGGGCGCCGATCGACGAGCTGCAGCCGGCGGAATGGGACCGCACCATCAACACGAATCTGCGCGGCACTTATCTCACGATCCACTATGCGGTGCCGCACCTGAAGGCAGCGGGCGGCTCCATCGTCATCACGGCTTCCATCAACGGCACGCGCACCTTCACGAGCGCGGGCGCCACGGCCTATTCCGCCACCAAGGCCGCCCAGGTGGCGATGTCGCAGATGCTGGCGGTGGAACTCGCCAAGCACAAGATTCGGGTGAACGTAGTCTGCCCTGGCAAGATCGACACGGAGATTACGGAGAACACCGACAAGCGGAATACGGAGGAAGCGGAGGTGCCGGCTGAGTTTCCTGCCGGGCGGATTCCGCTCACCGGCAACGAACCCGGCACGAGTGAGGAGGTGGCCGAACTCGTGCTCTTCCTCGCTTCCGATCGCGCCCGTCACATCACCGGCACGCCGGTCTGGATCGACGGCGCGCAGTCGCTTCTGGTGTGAAACAACAGGTTGGAGGCGTTAGTGCGCCTCCAACCGTGTTCCCACGGGAACGGTGGGCTCCGGCACGAAAGTTTCCTTCGCCTCCGTAGGCGGCGCGGCGCGCTGGATGCTGCGATAGGCGCCCCAGATCGCCATGAGCAACTGGGCGGTGACAAACACATAGATCAGCCCGAGGCGCCCGAACTCCGTCATGGCCGCACCTGCGATGACGGGCCCGATGGCGGCGCCTGCGCCGAGCAGGATCAGGAGGCCGCCGGCCGCCGCCACGAACTCGCCGGGCTTCACCATGTCGTTCACATGCGCCGTGACGATGCTGTAGGTGGGGATCACGCTGCCGCCGAAGATCGCCACATAGATGAAGAGCAGCCAGGCCGGCACGGTGAGCGGCACGGCATGGATGAGCACCAGCAGGATCGAGGCTGCCATGGCGGCCGTTCCCATGATCACATGGCGGCGGTCCATGCGGTCGGAGAGCCAGCCGAGGGGGTAGGTGGTGATGAAGCCTCCGAGCGTGCCGCTGGCCATGAAGATCGCGATCTCCGTGGTGTTCAGGCCGCGCTCCTGTGCCCAGACCGGGCCGAGGGCAAAGAACGAGCTCGTGGTGATGCCGCACAGAACCGCCGCGACCACGCCGAACGGCGACTGCCGGTAGAGCTGCATCAGGTTGATCCTCGTGTCACTCACCGCATGGGCCGGGGCGGTTGCCCGCGACAGGGCGGTGGGCACGAGGGCAAGCGAAATGAGAATGGCCACGAAGCAGAACAGCCGGAAACCGTGCGGGTCGCCCGCAGGCAGAAGCATCTGCCCGCCGATGCCGGCGACCAAGCCCGTCATGCTGTAGAGGCTCAACACCTGCCCACGCGTCTGCTCAGTCGCGGAGGCGTTGAGCCAGCTCTCCACCACGATGAACAATCCCGCAAAGCAGAAGCCGGTCACGGCTCTTGCTGCGATCCACACGGCCGGGCTGATCACCAGGAGGTGGAGGAGCGCGGCCGACGCGGCCATGGCGGCCAGCGCCGAGAACGCGCGCGTGTGCCCCACCTGATGGATCACGCGTCCGGCCCAGAGGGAGCCGAGAACGATCCCCATCCAGAAGGCTGCGCCAACAGCGCCGATCTCCGTGGGGGTGAACTGCTCGATGCTTCCGCGTACGCTCAGCAGTGTGCCCTGCAGGGTGTTGCCGACCTGCATGAGCGCATAGCCGAGGAGAAGGGCAAAGAGGGTCGGGAGCGTGGTCCGCAGGGACGAAGTCATGGGCTCTCCTGGTGAGGCGAGATCCTGTGGCTCGGATGTGCGGTGCGTGGGAGCTTGGCCTTACTGCGGACGTACCGAATCCCGGCGTCGCGCGACGCCGTTTCTCGGCAAATGTCAGTGAGGAGACCAAATCCCGTGCCTGAGTTGAACTCTACCGGGGAGGGGATGTTCCAATGTTCGATTATGCAGGATCGCCGCAAACGAAAAGGCCCGGCCATGGGTGGCCGGACCTCAGGATCCTGATGAAAGATGCGGGCGCGTCTCAGCTGTCCATCTTCAGCGCGGCAATGAAAGCTTCCTGCGGGATGTCGACCTTGCCGAACTGGCGCATCCGCTTCTTGCCTTCCTTCTGCTTGTCGAGGAGCTTGCGCTTGCGGGAGGCGTCGCCGCCGTAGCACTTGGCGGTCACGTCCTTGCGCAGGGCCCGGATGGTCTCGCGCGCGATGATCTTGCCGCCGATGGCCGCCTGCACCGGGATCTGGAACATGTGCGGCGGGATCAGCTCTTTCAGCTTCTCGCACATGGCGCGGCCACGGCCCTCGGCCCGGTCGCGGTGGACCAGCATGGATAGCGCGTCCACCGGCTCGGCATTGACCAAAACCGACATCTTCACGAGGTCACCCTCGCGGTAATCGGAGATGTGGTAGTCGAAGGAGGCGTAGCCCTTCGAGATCGACTTCAGGCGGTCGTAGAAATCGAACACCACCTCGTTAAGCGGCAGGTCGTAGACCACCATGGCGCGCTTGCCGACATAGTTCAGGTCGATCTGAACGCCGCGCCGCTCCTGGCACAGCTTCAGCACCGAGCCGAGATAATCGTCGGGGGTCAGGATGGTGGCGCGGATCCACGGCTCCTCGATGCTCTCGATCTTCATCACGTCCGGCATGTCGGCCGGGTTGTGCAGCTCGATCGTCGAGCCGTCGCGCAGCTTCAGGTGATAGACCACGCTTGGTGCGGTGGAGATGAGATCGAGGTTGAACTCGCGCTCCAGACGCTCCTGGATGATCTCGAGGTGCAGGAGGCCGAGGAAGCCGCAGCGGAAGCCGAAGCCGAGCGCCGCGGAGGTTTCCATCTCGTAGGAGAAGCTGGCGTCGTTGAGGCGCAGCTTGCCCATGGCGGCGCGCAGGTTCTCGAACTCGGCGGCGTCCACCGGGAAGAGGCCGCAGAACACCACCGGCTGCACGGGCTTGAAGCCCGGCAGCGCCTGGGCCGTGGGCTTGCGCTCGTCCGTGATGGTGTCGCCGACGCGGGTGTCGGCCACTTCCTTGATCGAGGCGGTGAAGAACCCAACTTCGCCGGGGCCGAGCTGCGCCAGCTCGGTCATCTTCGGGTTGAACACGCCGACGCGGTCGAGGCTGTAAGAAGCGTTGGTGCCCATCATCTTGATGGTCGAGCCCTTCCTCATCGACCCGTCGATGATGCGCACGAGCACGACCACGCCGAGATAGGCGTCATACCAGGAATCCACCAGAAGCGCCTTGAGCGGCGCATCCGGGTCGCCCTTGGGCGGCGGCAGCTTCTTGACGATGGCTTCCAGCACGCCTTCGATGTTGAGGCCGGTCTTTGCCGAGATCGGAACCGCCTCGGAGGCGTCGATACCGATCACCTCCTCGATCTGCTCCTTGATCCGGTCCGGATCGGCGGCGGGCAGATCGATCTTGTTGAGGACCGGCACGATCTCGTGGTTGGCGTCGA
>JAJFBI010000457.1 GCA_020697385.1 Microvirga sp.
CACATGGATCATGCCGATCTGCACGCCGAGGCTGTTGAAAAGAAGCGAGAGCGGCTGGTCGATCAGACCAGCCGAGAGCAGCCATTGGTTCACGACGCCGCGCCGGCCAAGGAGGATCACCCACGCGAGACTGCGGGCCAGAATGCTTGTCCAGAACGGGATCATTACTGCGGTCGCGAGAAGGGCCCGCAGGCGCGGCCCCGCCGTAGCCATTGCATAAGCGAGCGGGTAGCCGAGCAGCAAACAGGCGACCGTAGTGATACTGGCGGTGCGAAAGGTGGTAAGGAAGGCGTAATGATAAGTGTCGTCGCCGAGAAGCCGAACAAAGCTATCGAGGGTCCACCCGCCAGCGCGGTCGCGGAAGGCCCAGGCGCCGAGCGAGGCCATGGGCAACGCGTAAACCGCGATGCAGAAGACAATTGCGGCGAGCGCGAGAAGCTCCGGGCGCCCCCGCCAGGGCCTATCTACGGCAGGTGACATTATGAAAGCGGCGCGGCCGGTCGGGACATCACCCCCGGCCAGAAGCGGCGCAAGCCGCCGAAGAGGAACGGAGCCCGGCAGCGTCGGTGCGGAGACTGGCTCCCGCAGCCTGCGGGCGCGCCGAGGAGGTACGGGAAATCACCGGCGCCGCTTCCGCACACGAGATCAGCCGCGCCGCACCATCCAGCGGGCATAGCGCTCCGTTTGGAGCTCCTGGTTCGTCTTGCCGTCAGCGGTAACCGCGCCCCACCAGGCGGTATCGTTCCAGAACTGTTTGGCGAGATTGGCCGGACTCGTATTCAGGTCCTTCGCCTCGGCCTCGCTCAGATAGGAGAATGCCTCCTGCGAGGATGGGCCATAGGGTATGCGCTTGGCGAGCTCGGCCTGAACCTTCCCGTCGAGGGCGAAATTCAGGAACTGGTAGATCGCGTCGACACTCTTCGTGCCCTTTACGATGGCCCAATTATCAGGCGCGAGCTTGCCCCCATCGAAGACAACGTCGATCAGCGCGCCCTCTTTCTTCGCCACGAGCCCGCGCGGGCCGATCGTGCAGCAGATATCGATCTCGCCGGAGGTCAGCAGCTGAATGGCCTCGCCGTGATTGGCGTACCACTTGGTCACGAGCGGCCGGAGCCGGTCCATCGCCTTCCAGGCGCGTTCTGTATCTAGCGGGTATAGCTTGTCGACGGGAACGCCGTCCGCGATCAGGGCGAACTCTAGCTGAGGCGAGATGCCACCGCGAAAGGGGAATGAGCGGGCGCCCTTTACCTTCTGCCCGTCCCACACATCATTCCAGGAGTTCGGATGTTGGCCCGAAGAATAGGTCCTTGAATTGTAGACGATGTTGAAGGAATAGATCAGGTGCCCGATGCCGTAGGGGTGGTGCAGCACCTGCGGGATTTTCTCGAGGCGCTTCGTATCGATGCGACCGTAGTCAATCTTCTCGAGAAGGTTGTTGTTCGCCATCGTTAAGATGGCAGGGATGTCGGTGTCGAGGATGTCCCACGTGACGGAGCCGCCCTCGACCATAGCCTTGACCTTGGCGGCCTCGGGCGGGCCGTCGTCGCGTACTCGAACACCGCTCGCCCGCTCAAAAGGCTGAAACATCACCTCGCGCATGGCGGTCGTGCGTGAACCGCCCCACGAGGCGATTACGATCTCCCCCTTATCGGCGCGCGCCGGGCGCACATGGAAGAACGGACCCGCCGCCGCGAGGACGGTTCCTGCTTGCAAGAGCACGGCTCGGCGCGAGGGTCGGATCAGTTTGGCCATGACAGTACCTCCTGGTCAGGAATATTCGGCAGGTAAGAGCGCGGCATCCTCGCGCGCCCAAGCGACGCGGACGTCAGCCCCGGGCGACCAACGCAGCGAATCAGCGTGGTTGGTCTCCTTGGCGACGAGCGTTGCGCCATCGTTCATCCGCAGCGTCACTCGTGTGGTGTCGCCGACATAGACGGTGTCAAGAACCTCTGCCTGAGCCCCGCCTCCGCCCTGATCTGGTCGGCTGAGACGAAGCTTCTCGGGGCGAAGCAGGATGAACGCGGCGGCGCCCTTCGGGAGATCGGTGCGGCGAGCAGGCAGGGGCTGGCTGCCGCCCCGCGGTAGAAGCGATGCCTCGCCCTGCTCGTCGCGCAGCACAGTGCCTTCGATGAGAGAGCCTTCCCCGATGAAGCTCGCGACGAAGCGGTTGGCCGGGTGCTCATAGAGCTCTCTTGGGGCGCCGATCTGGATGATGCGGCCCCGGTCCATCAAAGCTATGCGGTCCGATAGGGTGAGCGCTTCTTCCTGGTCATGCGTGACGTAGAGGATTGTGATGCCGAGATCGCGGTGTAGGCGGCGGATCTCCGTCTTCATCTGTTCCCGCAGAGCGCGGTCGAGCGCACCGAGCGGCTCGTCCATCAGAAGGAGGCCGGGCTCGAAAACGAGCGCGCGGGCGAGCGCCACGCGCTGCTGTTGCCCGCCGGATAATTGCGAAGGTAGCCGGCCCCCGAGAGACGCAAGCCCGACTCGGTCCAGTGCGGCCTCCGCCCGGGTGCGCGCTTCGCGTCGCGGCACATTGCGCATCCTTAACGGGAAAGCCACATTGCGGAGAGCGTTCATATGAGGGAACAGCGCGTAGTTCTGAAACACCACTCCGATTCCACGCTTCTCGGGCGGCAGCCCGAGGATCGAACGGCCGTCGAGGACGACGTCGCCATGGTCCGGAGCGGTGAAGCCGGCCACCACCATCAGCGTTGTGGTTTTCCCGGAGCCGGACGCCCCAAGAAGGGTCACGAACTCGCCCGACTCAAGATCAAGCGAGACCGCGTCAACCGCTGCGGGTCCGGAGCCGTATCGTTTCGATATCTGGCGGATGGAGACCGAGGCCCGCCCGCCGCGCCGGTTCTTCACGGTCGTCTCTGCCCGCAACGCGCACATATCAGTGCGGCGGGAGATCGGAGACCAACGCTTTGGATACGGCCTCTGCCATAGCCCTCACCCTAACGAGAGAGTGGAGCATACTGTCGCGCCTTGCTACCGGACGCAACGCGCTGGGGCAGCCATGTTCGTGCTAGCCGGACGCGCCCATTTCTAACGCGACCTGTCCTCAGTCGCTACGCGGTCGCAAGCCGGAGCCCTGCGACCTTGAGGTCAGGCTCTGAGACCCCATTCCAACTGATCTTTGTGTTCTCCACTGGCGGACGTACGCACTGCCCGTCCCGGCAACTTGTTTTCCCAGACGAACCGATTGAGCAACTCAGGTGTGGCACACAGGGTTGCAGGTCCAATCAGCTTGTAGCTGAACTCACCGAGCGCCTGCTGCGCGGGCAGTGCTTGAACTAAAACAATCGCAGCCGTGATAAAGATTATCCGTCGCATTTGCGTGCAGTCGATCCGCGTGAAATCGCGGGTGATGCTAGCCTTGGTATTGCAAATAGGCACGCCAGATCGGGCCAACCGATCAGGGCCCAAGGGGGGTAACGGTTTCCTTCAGCGTGCCCAGCGGACGCATCAGCTCAGAGGCCGCCTGCTACCGCGCTTGGTCTAGGAGAGTCCAAAGCCGGTCTTTCGTCCGTGCGCACGTCGCAGCTCGGTGAGGTAAGCGGGGTGGTCGGCCACCTCGGGCGGCATGCAAGGGATTTGAGGCCGCGACCGCGGTC
>JAJFBI010000458.1 GCA_020697385.1 Microvirga sp.
GCGAAGGGATGGACGCGCGAGCCCGCGATGGAGGTCACGTTCACCACCGAGCCCTTGGCCTTGGTGAGTTCGTCCTGAAGGCCGCGGGCCAGCATGATCGAGGCGAAGAAGTTCACCTGGAACACCCGCAGCCAGTCCTCGTAGCGGGTGTCGAGGGTTCCCATCCGCGAGCCGCCTTCGCCTTTTGGCGAAATGCCCGCATTGTTGACGAGCGCGTGCAGGCAGCCGCCCTCGACGGCAAGCCGCTCCTTCACCTCCGCGATGGCGCGGCGTGTATCCTGCGCATCCGCCAGATCGACCTGCAGATGATCCTCCGGCCCCATCTCCCACGGGCAGTTCTCAGGGAACCCGTGCCGCGAGCAGGTGATCACCCGCCACCCGGCCGCGGAGAAGCGCTTGACCGTGGCATGCCCGATGCCGCGGCTCGCACCGGTGAGCAGCATGATGCGGCGGGAATTGCTGGGGGAGGAGGACATGAAAATCTCTCGTGAGAGGGTGGCCGACCCTTAGACCTGTTCAGGGTGAGGGTCTACGGCCAAGACGATTGGTCAGGGATAAAGCCGCACCTTCCGCCAACCGTCGCCGTCGCGGCTGAACACCACGCGATCATGCAGGCGGAACGGCTTGTCCTGCCAGAACTCGATGGAAACCGGCGCGATGCGGAAGCCTGTCCAGTGCGGCGGACGCGGGATCTCGCCCACGGCGAATTTGGCGGTGTTCACCGCCACGGCCTTCTCGAGGGCGAAGCGGCTCTCCAGCGGGCGGGATTGCTGGCTCGCCCAGGCGCCGATGCGGCTGTCGCGGGGGCGGCTCTGGAAATAAGCGTCGGCTTCCTGTTCGCTCACCAGCGTCACAGGGCCGCGGGCGCGCACCTGCCGGCGCAGGCTCTTCCAATGCAGCACGAGGGCGGCCTTGCCCTGGCCGAGAAGCTCGCGGCCCTTGTTGGATTCCGTGTTGGTGTAGAACACGAAGCCGTTCTCGTCGAAGCCCTTCAGCAGCACCATGCGGACGTTCGGCAGCCCGGTCTCGTCCACGGTGGCGAGCGCCATGGCGTTGGGATCGTTCGGCTCGGAGGCTTCCGCCTCCTTCATCCAATGGCTGAAGAGGGCGAAGGGCTCGTCCGACTCCGTGAAGTCACCAGTTATTAACCCGCTCACTGTCTTATCTCGTTCTGTGACTTTTGGTTCTGGGGGACCCAACGCGTGACGTGGATCAATCCGCGCCGTTATAGATCAGATGGCTTCGCCAGCGAAGCGCTGAAAGTGCTCGCGGCTGGATTGCTCGCTCTGTCGACGAGCGCCTGCGGCATGTCTCTTGGATTGTCCGCCCTCGACGAGGACGGGCCCAAGTCGACGGGCGCAATCGGACCTAAGAGCGACATCACCCTCTCGTCCGATCTGGACGAGGAGGATTGGCGGCGGGCCAAGGCGGCTCTCGCCGTCGCCCTCGACCCGCAGGGACCCGGCACCCAGGTCTCCTGGGACAATCCGGCGACGAGCCGCAAGGGCACCTTTACCCCCATGGGTGCGCCCTTCGTGAAGAACGACGAGATCTGCCGCAGCTTCTCGGCCTATCTGAGCGGCCCGTCCACGAGCGCCCTGCAGGGCACGGCCTGCCGGCCCTCGGGGAGCGAATGGACTCTCAAGGAGGTCAAGCCTCTGAAGGGTTCGGCCAAAGTCTAGAGCATCGTGCGGAGAAGTGGATCCGGTTTTCGCTGCGCGGCCCGCTGGGTCCGCCCGAACGATGCTCTCATCCAAGGAGAAAGCATCGGATGGATCCCAGAAGTGCAAGTCCACTTTTGGGTCCGATGCTTTAGCGGCTCCCGGTTCAGGCGTTGCAAACGGGCAACACTTCGCCCATATGACCGTCAAACCTTTGAGCCTTCAGGCTCCACCTTCGACGGTTCAGGATTCCACCATGCGCAACCCCTACGACGTTCTCGGCGTGTCCCGCTCTGCGAGCGAAGCGGACATCAAGAAGGCGTTCCGCAAGCTCGCCAAGACCTATCATCCCGACAGCAACAAGGACGACCCCAAGGCCAAGGACAAGTTCGCGGAGGCGAACTCGGCCTATGAGATCCTCGGCGACGCGACCAAGCGCGCCCAGTTCGACCGGGGCGAGATCGACGCCGAGGGCAAGCCACGCTTCACCGGTTTCGAGGGTTTCGGTGGCGGCCGGGGCGGGGCCGGGGCGGAGGGTTTTTCCGGGTTCGGCGGCGGCAATCCCTTCGGCGGGCGGCGCAGCAGGAGCGGTTTCGGGGCTGATCCGGGCGAGGACTTCTTCTCCCAGATCTTCGAGAACGCCTTCCGGCAGGGGAGCGAGAGCCCGCGCCAGGCCCGCGGCCGTCCCCGGCAGCAGAAGGGCGAGGACGTGGAGGCCACGCTCACCGTCACCCTTGAAGAGGTCGCCGCCGAGGCGAAGAAGCGTGTCCGGCTCCCCACTGGCCGCGACGTGGACGTGGTCATCCCCAAAGGCGTCGCCGACGGCCAGGTGATCCGCCTGCGCGGGTTGGGGCAGGGCGCTCCCGGGGTCGATCCAGGCGATGCGCTTCTGACCATCGCGTTCGCCCCCCATGAACGCTTCACGGTCGAAGGGTCGGATCTGCGCCTCCGGCTGCCGGTCGAGATCGAGGAGGCCGTTCTCGGCGGGGCGGTGCGCGTGCCCACACTGACCGGCTCGGTGGAGATGAAGATCCCGCCTCTCACCAATTCCGGCCGCACCTTCCGCCTGCGCGGCAAGGGCCTGCCGGGCAAGACCGGCCATGGCGACCTTCTCGCGACTACGGAGATCAGGCTGCCCGAGATCGTGGACGAGGACCTGATGGACTACGCCCGCAGGCGCCTCTCGGCCAAGGCGAAGTAGGGGCGAAACACTCCACTGTCATTCCGGGGCCGCGCAGCGGAGCCCGGAATCCATAAACACGACGTTTCAAGAAGGGGCGGGCAGCGTTACGCTTCCTTCTGCCCTCTCAGCGGTTATGGATTCCGGGCTCGCCTTCGGCGCCCCGGAATGACAGTAGGAATGGCATGTGGAACAGCCCCCAAGCACCCGGATGTCTTAAACGGCTCCCAAGAGGGCTTCCCCGGGGCTGCCGGGTCGGCTAAAGAGGCCGTTCTTATTTGAACTATCCAGCGACGATCTAGGTGAATCATGGCGGAGACAAAGGCCACCGGCATCCTGGCCGGCAAGCGTGGCTTGGTGATGGGCGTGGCGAACAACCGTTCCATCGCCTGGGGCATCGCCCAAGCAGCCCGCCAGCACGGCGCTGAGCTCGCCTTCACCTATCAGGGCGATGCCTTGAAGAAGCGGGTCGAGCCCCTGGCGAAGGAGCTCGATGCCCATGTGGTCGGCCATTGCGACGTGACGGACGGCGCCACCATCGACGCGGTGTTCGAGGAAGTGAAGCGCCTCTGGGGCTCCATCGACTTCGTGATCCACTGCATCGCCTTCTCGGATAAGGACGAGTTGACGGGCCGCTATGTGGAGACCTCGGAGGGCAACTTCACCAAGTCGCTCCTGATCTCCTGCTATTCTTTCACGGCAATCGCCCAGCGGGCCGAGAAGCTGATGAACGAGGGCGGCTCGCTGCTCACGCTCACCTATTATGGCGCCGAGAA
>JAJFBI010000459.1 GCA_020697385.1 Microvirga sp.
CACACGGCGCTTGGCTTCGGCCCTGGCCCAGCGCGGCATCGGGCGGGGCGACACGGTGTCGGTGATGCTGCCGAACACGCCGGCAATGGTCGAATGCCATTACGGTGTGCCGATGGCCGGCGCTGTGCTCAACACCCTCAACACCCGCCTCGACGCGAAGATCATCGCCTTCTCCCTGGAGCACAGCGAAGCCAAGGTGCTGATCACGGACAGGGAGTTCGCCGGCACCGTCAAAGCCGCTCTCGCGTTGAGCGCGAACAAGCCTCTGGTGATCGACTATGACGATCCGGAGTTTACCGGACCGGGTGAGCGGCTCGGCGGCATGGAATATGAAGAACTCCTAAGCCAGGGCGACCCGGATTTCGCCTGGAGCCCGCCGCAGGACGAGTGGGACGCGATCACCCTGAACTACACCTCCGGCACCACCGGCGATCCGAAGGGCGTCGTCTATCACCATCGCGGCGCCTATCTGCTGGCCATGGGCAACATCATCACCAGCGGCATGGGCCAGCACCCGGTCTATCTGTGGACCCTGCCCATGTTCCACTGCAACGGCTGGTGCTTTCCCTGGTCGCTCTCCATCGTGGCGGGCATCCATGTGTGCCTGCGCGCCGTGCGGGCCAAACCCGTCTACGATGCGCTCGCCGACTACAAAGTCACGCATCTGTGCGGTGCGCCCATCGTCATGTCGACGTTGCTCAATGCACCTGAGGCCGAGAAGCGGCCGGTGCCACATACGGTGAAGTTCCTGACGGCGGCCGCCCCGCCGCCGGAAGCGGTGCTCGCCGCCATGAAGAGCGCGGGCTTCGACGTCACCCATGTCTATGGCCTGACGGAAGTCTACGGCCCTGCCGTCGTCAACGAGTGGCAGCAGGAATGGGACGATCTCGATGCAGGCCAGTACGCAGCGAAGAAGGCGCGTCAGGGCGTGCGCTATCCAGTGCTCGAATCCCTCGACGTGCTCGATCCCGAGACAATGAAGCCCGTGCCGGCGGACGGCCAGACCCTGGGCGAGGTGATGTTCCGCGGCAACGTGGTGATGAAGGGCTATCTCAAGAACCGGGTCGGCACGGCCAAGGCCTTCGAGGGCGGCTGGTTCCATTCCGGCGATCTCGGCGTGAAGTATCCGGACGGATATGTGCAGCTGAAGGACCGCTCAAAGGACATCATCATCTCCGGCGGCGAGAACATCTCCTCCATCGAGGTGGAGGATGCGCTCTACAAGCATCCGGCCATCCAGGCGGCCGCCGTCGTGGCGATGCCCGATGAGAAATGGGGCGAGACGCCCTGCGCCTTCGTCGAAGTCAAACCCGATCAATCCGTGTCGAGCGAGGACATCATCGCCTGGTGCCGCCAGAATCTCGCATCCTACAAGTGCCCGCGCACGGTGATCTTCACGGAGCTGCCCAAGACATCGACGGGCAAGATCCAGAAATTCCAGCTGCGCGAGATGGCGCGGGCCTACAAGGCCGCGAGTTAGCCGAGGGGCGTGTCAGCGCCCCTTCCACACCGGCTTGCGCTTTGCCATGAAGGCGTCGATGCCTTCTGCTGCATCCTCAGCCATCATGTTGCAGGCCATGACGTTGCCTGCATAGGAATAGGCCTCCTCCAGGCCCATGGAGCGCTGGCGCCCGAACATGGCCTTGCCGGTGCGGATCGCCACCGGGCTCTTCGCGCAGATGCTTGCCGTCAGCGCTTCCACAGCCTCATCGAGGGATGCATCCGGCGCCACACGGCTCACGAGCCCGAAGGATAATGCCTCGGCGGATGAGATGAAGCGGCCCGTCACCAGCATGTCGAAGGCGTGTTTCGGCGAGACGTTGCGAGAAAGCGCCACGGCCGGCGTGGAGCAGAATAATCCTACATTGATGCCGGAGACCGCGAAGGTCGCGCTCTCGGCGGCAACGGCCAAGTCGCAGGAGGCCACCAGCTGGCAGCCAGCGGCGGTGGCCATTCCATGCACACGGGCGATCACGGGAACCGGCAGGTTCACGATAGCCTGCATCACCCGGCTGCATCGGGCGAACAGGGTGTCGTAGTAGTCCTGGCGCGGATTGGCGCGCATCTGCTTGAGATCGTGGCCGGCGCAGAACGCCTTGCCTGATGCTGCGAAGACGACGCAGCGCAACGCCTCGTCCTGCTTCAGTTCGTCGAGCGCCTCCTGGAGAGCCGACAGCATTTCCTCGGACAGGGCATTGAACTGGGCCGGACGGTTGAGGGTGAGCGTCACCACCCCTGCCTGCTCCTCGCGCAGCAGGATGCTCTCACCGGACAAGGCCTGCTGGGCGCTCATGGATGCTCTCCTTGAAAGTCAGGACACGTTGTTTACCGAATCCAACCCGAATAAGCTCGATCTTGCAAGCAGCCTCTGGAAAGCGCTTTCCGGAGAAGCCCGTCGAGAAGAGGTGTCCCGTGAGCCAGCCGCCAATCAGCCGTTTCCCCGTTCCCGAGATCGCCGATCTGCCGGAGGACATCCGCTCGCGCATCCTGGCTGTTCAGGAGAAGTCCGGCTTCGTGCCCAACGTCTTTCTGGTACTCGCCCGCCGGCCCGACGAGTTCCGCGCCTTCTTCGCCTATCACGACGCCCTGATGGACAAGCCCGGCAATCTCACCAAGGCCGAGCGTGAGATGATCGTGGTGGCGACCAGCAACGCCAACCAATGCCAGTATTGCGTCGTCGCCCACGGGGCGATCCTACGCATCCGCGCCAAGAACCCGCAGATCGCCGATCAGGTCGCCATCAACTACCGCAAGGCCGACATTACGGCCCGGCAGAAGGCGATGCTAGATTTTGCCATGAAGGTGGCTCTCGAAGCCCACGCTGTTGGCGACGCGGACATTGCAGCCCTGAGCACCCATGGCTTCAGCGAGGAAGATGTCTGGGACATTACGGCAATCGCCGGCTTCTTCGCCATGTCCAACCGCCTCGCCAATGTCAGCAACATGCGGCCGAACGACGAGTTCTATATGCTCGGCCGCGTGGAGAAGCAGGCCTAAGGCAGGAGCACCTTGCCAGGATTGAACCGATTATCAGGATCGAGCGCCCGCTTGATCGTGCGAGCCAACTCCATCTCGGCGGAGGCGCGATAGCGGGCGAGTTCGCCGACGCGATACTGCCCGATACCGTGCTCCGCCGAAATGCTGCCGCCGAAGGCCGCCACCACGTCATGCACGATGCGGTTCACTGTTCCTGCATCGTGCTCCGCACCAACGAGTATGTTGTAGTGGATGTTACCGTCGCCCAGATGACCGAAGGCATTCACCCGCGTTCCGGGAGCACCGGCCGCCAGCGCCTCGCCAGCTTTGGACAGGAAGCGAGGCACCTCCGTGAGCGGCACCGAGACGTCGTGCTTCACGCTCTTGCCCTCACGCGCCTCCGATTCCGTCACATGCTCGCGCAGAGCCCAGAGCTGGGCCGCCTGTGCGCCGGACTCGGCGATCACGCCATCCAGCGCGATCTCCTGCTCGAAGGCTGAGCCCAGCATGGCCTCGGCGGCTTCGCGCAGGCCTGCAAGGCTGGAAGCCGCCTCGATCAACACGAACCACTCCCCTTCCGCGATGGGAGCCTTCAGGCCAGCGTGCTTGGCAACAAGCTGCATGGAGGTGGCAGAAGCATGGAGGTGGCAGAAATCAGTTCGAAGGCCGAGATCTGGTCGCCCAGTTCGTCCTGAGCCAGCGCCAGGAGCCGCAGGGCGGCCGCAGGGTCGGCCACTGAGAGCAGCGCCGTAACAGTATGCTTCGGCCGCGGCAGGAGCCTCAAGACCGCCGCCGTGACGATCCCGAGCGTGCCCTCGCTGCCGATGAAGAGCTGCTTCCAGTCATAGCCGGCATTGTCCTTGCGCAGGCGGCGCAGGCCGTTGGCGATCGTGCCATCCGGCAGCACCACTTCGAGGCCGAGCACAAGGCTGCGGGTCATGCCGTAGCGCAGCACGTTCACGCCGCCCGCATTGGCTGCCACGACCCCGCCGATGGTGGCCGAGCCTTCCGCCGCCAGGCTGATCGGCAGGAGCCG
>JAJFBI010000460.1 GCA_020697385.1 Microvirga sp.
ATCTCCGTCAGCACGGAGTTGGCGATGAAGCATTCCTTGTGGGCGAGGTGGTGCATGTCGGCGATCTGCTCAGACGTCGGGAGCTTGTCGCCTGAGAACTCAATGGCCGGATCGAGAGTCACTTTGGAGACGAAGAACTTGCCATTTTGGTTCTTCGTCATGATGCCGAGCGCCTTGTCCTCGTAGAGATCAACGACGAAACGCTTCTTGGCGGCGATCGACAGGAAGGTGAGCATGTGGCAGCTCGACAAAGCCGCCATGAACGCCTCTTCAGGATCGACCGCATCCTCCCGCGAGAGAGGCAACGGCACGACGGAGGGCGACGCGGAGCCGGGAATTGTGACGCCGCCATCGAACGACCATGTATGGCCGCGGCTGTAGCGGTTGTCGGAGAAATTTTCCTCCGCACCCCGCTTCCAAACCACCGTGGCAGCATATTCGTGTGCCATTGACCTACCTGATTAAGTCTATCCAACTGAGCCTCACCCTGAGGGGGACCTTTAGGTCCGTCTCGAAGGGCGAGGCGCCTCCAGAGGTCTCTGGAACCTCCTTCGAGACGCCCACTGCGTGGGCTCCTCAGGATGAGGTCAGAGTTTCGATGAGCGCTCGACTTTACGAGATCGACTTCACGAATTCCCCGTACTGCTCTTCAGTCATGAGGCCTTCGAGCTCGCTCTCGTTCGTGAGACGGATCTTCATGAACCAGCCGCGCCCAGCAGCATCCTCGTTCACCGTGCCGGGAGAGGCTTCGAGTTCGCTGTTGACCTCGATCACCTCGCCAGAGACGGGCGCATAGACTTCGCTGGCCGCCTTCACGCTCTCGACGACGGCCGCTTCATCGCCCTTCGCCAGGGTCTTGCCGACGCTGGGCAGCTCCACGAACACCACGTCGCCGAGCTGGCCCTGGGCGTAATCGGAGATGCCGACGATGCCGGCATCGCCCTCGACGCGGATGTATTCGTGATCCTTGGTGTAGCGCGTGGTCATGGTGGATTCCCTCTTGTCTAGTATCAGCGCTTGTAGCGATGGGGTGCGAACGGCATGGCCGCGACCTTGGCCGGCAGCGGCTTGCCGCGAACGATGAGATGCAGGTCGGTGCCGACAGCAGAGACGTCCTTCGCCACATAACCCATGGCGACCGGGCCGTTGACCGTGGGACCGAAACCGCCGGAGGTCACGATGCCGACTTCGCGTCCGTCTGGTGTGGTGATGACGCTGCCCTCGCGGGCCGGCGCCCGACCCTCAGGCTTGATGCCGACGCGAACACGGGCAGCACCGTCCTTGATTTCGCGCTGAACGCGCTCGGCACCCGGGAAGCCCCCTTCCTCGCGGCGGCGCTTCTGGATCGACCAGATCAGGCCAGCCTCGATGGGCGACGTGGTGGTGTCGATGTCGTGGCCGTAAAGGCAAAGCCCCGCTTCGAGACGCAGCGAATCGCGTGCACCGAGGCCGATGGCCTTCACCTCCGGATCGGTCAGAAGAGCGCGCCAGAGCTTCGCCGCATCCTCGCCCTTGCAGGAGATCTCGAAGCCGTCCTCGCCGGTGTAACCGGAGCGGGACACGTGGCACCAGATCCCGTCGATCTGCACGTCTGCGGACATCATGAACGAGAGCGCACCAGCTTCAGGCGAAAGCTTCGCCAGAACGGCTTCCGCGGAAGGTCCCTGCAGGGCCATCAGGCCAAGGTTGTCCTTGCGGTTCAGGCTCACGCCCTTCGGCAGGCGCGCCTGGATATGCGCATAGTCCTGCTCCTTCATGGAGGCATTCACGACAAGATAAAGCCACCCCTCGTGACCGGGAGCGCCGACGCGGGTCACCATCAGGTCGTCGAGGATGCCGCCGTCATCGGCCAGGAGCTGCGAATAGCGCTGCTGATTGGGCTTGAGGTTCACGACATCGGCGGGAATCATCGCTTCGAGAGCCCTGGCCACGGTCTCGTGGCTCTTGTCCTCGGCAACGAGGAAAGCCTGGCCCATATGCGAGACGTCGAACAGGCCCGCATGCTCGCGGGTCCAGTTGTGTTCGGTGAGGATGCCGGTGGGGTACTGTACCGGCATGTCGTAGCCGGCGAACGGCACCATGCGGGCGCCAAGCGCCACATGCTCCGCGTGGAGTGGGGTTTTCAGGAGAGGCTCGTCGCTATGCGCTGGCTCGGCCATCGGTTTCCCTCAAAGGTGCGCGTTTCATCGAGCCCTGCGGCCCGTTGTTCTGCGCCCCCTCTGTCCCGAGACCTGAGAGATTTCCCTTAGAAGCCGAAGCCCCAGGTTACGCCCGTCGGTGGACGACGCTGTCAAACGTCGTCGCTTTCCAGAGTGCCAGCTCCCGCGCGGTCCTTTGGCCTGAGCGTTTCCGGGGCGGTTGCGCCTTCGGCGCCGGACACGAAGGTCCGGTCTCTTCCGCGGGGATCATCGGCTGGGTTTAAGCTCTGAAGAGGAATTGCCCTCCTGTCAACAAAGCAAGGCAGGCCTGTTCACCCTTTAATTGACGCCATGCCTTCCAGGCTCCATCTTAGGGCCATCTGTCACAGAAGGGGAGAAGCGCGGCCTGATCCGGTCAGCAGCTCCACGCATCGTTGCTCGAACTGATCATCGCTCTCGCTCTCGTCGCCCTCAACGGCGTCTTCGCTCTTTCCGAACTTGCCATCGTGTCCGCCCGCAGGCCCCGGCTCAAGGCCATGGCCGAGCAGGGCCGCTCCGGCGCCAGCACGGCCCTGACCCTCATGGAGGATTCGGGCCGCTTTCTCTCCACGGTCCAGATCGGCATCACCCTGGTGGGCATTCTGGCCGGCGCCTTCTCCGGCGCGGCGCTGGGCGGGCGGCTGACGGACATCTTCCTGGCCCAGGGCATGCCCGAGGGCGCGGCCGAGCCTCTCGGCTACGGCATTGTCATCGGCATCATCACTTATCTGTCAATCGTGATCGGTGAACTCGTGCCCAAGCAGCTGGCCCTGCGCCACCCGGAGGGGATCGCCTGCGCCATGGCCCCGCTGATGCTGGTCGTCTCGAAGGTCGCAGCCCCGGCGGTCTGGCTGCTGAATGCCTCCACCACCCTGATCTTCAGCCTCTTCGGCACCAAGTCCGACGATTCCTCGACCGTCACCGAAGAGGAGATCAAGATGCTCGTCGGCGAGGCCGAGAGCGCGGGGGTGATCGAGGAGGAGGAGCGCCGCATGATCTCGGGCGTGCTGCGCCTCGGCGACCGGACCGTGCGCGGCCTCATGACGCCCCGGACGGACGTGGACTGGATCGACACCGAGGACGACGAAGCGACGATCCGCCAATTGCTGATCGAGACGCCGCACTCCCGCCTTCCCGTGAGCGAGGGCACACCCGACAACGTGATCGGCGTGGTTCAATCACGGGAGCTTCTGGCGGCCCTGCTGACCGGCCAGCCCCTCGACATCCGCAGTCACCTGCAACAGGCGCCGGTCATTCCGGACACGCTTTATGCTCTGGATGCCCTGGCAATTCTCAGGGATGCCGAGGTGCCCATGGCCCTCGTCCATGACGAATACGGCCATTTCGACGGGGTCGTGACCCCGGCCGATGCCCTGGAGGCCAACGTCGGCGCTTTCCGATCGGACGGCGAGACGCCCGAACAGGATGCGGTCC
>JAJFBI010000461.1 GCA_020697385.1 Microvirga sp.
ATTCCACACCAAGCTTCGCGTCCCAATGGCTGATGAGAAGGCTGGCGCGGTTCGGGGAAATCTATCCCGATGTGGACATTCGTCTCCAGGCCTCGGTGAGTCCTGTAAATCTGAACCAGGGCACCGTGGATGTCGATATTCGCTACAATCCGGGACCGCCCCCGGCCGGCGCCGTTATGATTCCTTTCCCGGACGATATGATAGTCCCGATGTGCGCGCCGTCGCTAGCCGGCGGGATCAAGCCACTTCGCCGGCCTGCCGACCTCGCCCATCACACGCTGATCCATTCCGAGATCACGATCCTGGGCTGGCGCGATTGGGGGCGGCGTCATCGGAAGGTACGGCTCGACCTTGAGCGGGGGCCACGCTTCGACCGCTCCTTCATGGCCATCAGCGCCGCCGTCGATGGGATCGGTGTTTGTCTGGACAGCCTGTTGCTGGCCGAACAGGAGCTTCGCTCCGGAAAGCTGATCGTTCCCTTTGCCGGCGACGTCATGAAGGTTCAGGGGCATGGCTTCATGACGCTGCGCTCGAAGTCGGACCTGCCAAAGATCAGGAGATTCCGGGACTGGCTGTTCAACGAGCTGGCCAAGACCTTGGAGTGGGCGGAGCGCTTCGTGGCGGCCGGCATGTCACATCCTGAGCCGTAGCCTGTTCGCCGGGGTGCCAACCACGGCAACATTGCCCCGAAGCAACTGAAATCCTTGGCCGATACCGGACACCTCGGCTTGTAGCCCTCCTCCTGTCGGGGAATGAGGCCGCGCTCCGGCTAACTCGTTCGTTCACTCGCCGATACGGCCAAGGCGGCGCAAGTTGGAAAAGGAACGCAAAGCTCCAGCCGGACCCCGGCGCAATCAAGAAACGGGAGGAAACCCATGAAACGGCACAGACAAGGATTGCTAGTCGGCTGCTGCCTGGCCGCCCTGACTTCCCTGCTGTCCGGCAACACACGGGCTGAATTCAAACCTGTTGATGCAAATACGGTGGTCGATCTGACAGGTACGGTCTCGATGTCGCACCAGCAGTGGTGGCCGGGTGGCCAGCGCCACCATCAGCCGATCATCGTGCCCTATGTCAAGCACGGGCCTGGCCCTTTCGCCGCCGATCTCCTGATCGTGGACGAGAATACGGCGGCACAGCTCGACTGCCCGCCCCACATGATGCCGCCGCTGGAAAGCGGATTGCCGAACGCCGGCTATTGGGGAAGCCTGACCTGCGACAAGGTCCCGGCTTGGCAGTTTCTCGGCGAAGTCGTGAGGGTCGACGGACGCAAGATCCTTGACCAGGCGCCCAACGGCGTCAGCCCGATCTACACCATCGACATGATCAAGCAGGCCGAGCAGGAAATCGGCCGAAGCGTCGGTCCCGGCGACGTCGTTCTCTACTGGAGCCGCTACGTCGATGAGTATGATCGCCCTGGAGAAGCCGGAAAACGGTTGCACATCGCGCCGATTGAGGGAACCGCACCCGGTTTCCCGGCCCCCAACTTCGATACCGAGGACTATCTCGGCAGCAAAGGCGTTCGCCTCGTCGCCCTCGACAGCCCGAGTATCGGAGCCTTCGGCGAACCCGATTATGCGATGCGCGGCCTCCAGGGCATAAACCTGACGCCCAAGGCGATCGAGAGCCACTTGGGCCTGTTCAAGTACGGCGGAATCGACATCGAGGGGCTGATCAATTTCGAGAAGGCGCCGAACGGTTCCCTGTTCATCGGATTGCCGGTCAAGCATGTCGGTTCACCGACCGCGGAGACGCGCGCTGTAGCCATCACCGACCCTCAGCTCAGCCGAGAGCTGCTGGCCTCGGTGAAGGCCCGCAGGGTGGTCGACCTGACAGTCCCGGTTGCCATGAACAATCCAGTCGCATGGCCAGGTGCCGGGGTCGGAACCTACGCCTTTCCCTACCTGACGGTGGAGAACGTCGTCACATATACCGGTCCAATCGCGCCCTATTGGGTCAACACGCACATCGTGGACTCCAGGACGGGTACACACCTGGTTCCTCCCGCCCAATACGGCCCTCCCCCCGGCTTCGACGCCTCCCGCTACGACCAGCAGACCGCAGGGTGGCGCAGTGAGTTCGAGAACCGGTTTGACGCCCTCAGGGCCACCGACATGACTTCCGACAAGGTCCCGGTCCACTACCTGATGGGACCGGCTCGGGTTGTGGACGTGCAGGATCTGGTCGGCACGACGCGGCCATCCGACTGGCCGGCTTCCCCGCGGATCACGATGGAGCAGATCCAAACCTATGAGCGGCAGACCGGCGAGATCAAAGCCGGCGAAGTGGTTGTTTTCGCGACCGGGCACACCACGACGCATTTCCGGCCGCTGGAGCGTGGACGCGTCGACGACACCTTGAAGGGGCCGCTTGACGGCAAGTCGGAAGGTTGGCCGGCTCTTGACCCAGAGGTGGTTCAGTACCTGGCCGGCAAGGGCGTGCGCCACATCGCGACCGATGCGCCCTCCATGGGGTCGGTAAACCCGAAGGAGGCGGCGATGACCTACTGGGCCGGAGCAAACGCCGGGATCGTCTTCTCGGAGTTCCTGATCGGGGCGGCGCAACTGCCGCCAACTGGAGCCTTCTATATCTTCCTCAACCCGAAGATCGAAAACAACCACGGTGGTCCAGGCCGGGCTATCGGCGTGCTGCCCTATGGTCAACCGCGAAGAGCCACAGCCATGGGAAACTGATCTGCCAACCAGAAGCAAGGCGGCGGGCGAGGGTGCCGGTAATGGTGGTCCGCAGGTTTTCGAGTTCCTGGACCAGGGGCTTGCGCTTGTCCCAGTCGATGAACGTCTTGGAACGGGCGATCGTGCGGATGCGCCTGTCGATCTCAGCGAGCAGCTTCGCTGGGCTCTGGCAGGCCGCCAGGGCCAGCTTGGCCGCTTTGCGCACCACCGGATCGGCCGTGGAAAGCTCAGCAAGCAGTTCGGCCAGGCGCCGTGCCCCGAGCGCCTCCAGCTTATCGGCGGTGATCTCCTTCCCACGTGCCATGACCAGTCCTGTTCAACGATCATGGCAACGATACGGATCCGGATGCGGAAAGCCACTCCTGAAAATTCCACCATCGCGGTCCCCTGCTCGAAATCTCCTCCTCTGCAGAAGGGGAGCCGGGGGAAGAGGGCATTGTGATCAACTATGAGGCGATTGAGCGGATGAGCCTAAGTTGCCGGCGATGGGGGAAAGAGCCGCTTGAGCGACAAGAGGCATCAAACCTCGGTGGTTGCAGCAGCCACGGAAATCCGTTCAGACCATTTGCGCATCAGAGGCTTAGCATGGCAGGACTAGTTGCGGGGGCGCGAAACCACCGAGACTTGATCCTGCCACCCGTCGCCGTCTGATTAAGATTGGATCAGCCGGTGGGCAGCACCGTCAAGGTGGTGGGCACCGACGGCATCACATTCCAAGTCGAGCCAATCGGTGTCGATACCTGACCTTGGCGATCCATGTGGACATGGCGGTTATGTGGTCTCGCTGCTGCCATCGCCTTCGATGACGGGTTAATGCTGGAAAACCAACCATATCCGCTTGGCCGTGAGGAACCGCATTGGCGCCGCCAGCCCAGACCACGACCGCTCCGGCGTCCGAACAGTTGCCCCGCCAGGG
>JAJFBI010000462.1 GCA_020697385.1 Microvirga sp.
ACCGGCCAGCTTTCGCTGAAGCTCGGCAAGTTCGGCTCGTTCATCGGCTGCTCGAACTACCCGGAGTGCAAGTTCACCCGCCAGCTTGCCGCCACCAGCATCGATGGCGACGGTGACGGCTCGTCGGAGAACGGTGGCCAGCCCGGTGTTAAGGTGCTGGGCCAAGACCCGGACACGGGCCTGGAAGTGACCCTGCGCGACGGCCGCTTCGGCCCCTTCGTCCAGCTCGGCGAAGGCGAGAAGCCCAAGCGCTCGTCCCTGCCCAAGGGCCTGTCCCCTGCGCAGGTCGACCTGGAGAAGGCCCTGAAGCTCCTGGCGCTGCCGCGTCAGGTGGCGGTCCATCCGGAATCGGGCGAGCCGATCCTGGCCAGCATCGGTCGCTACGGACCTTATGTTCAGCACGGAAAGACCTACGCCAATCTGGGCGCGGGCGACGACGTGCTGGAGATCGGCGCGAACCGGGCCATCGACCTGATCGTCACCAAGGAGAGCGGCGGAGGCGGCGCCCGTCGCGGCGCGGCCGATCCGGGCCGCCCCCTGGGCGAGGACCCGGAATCAGGCAAGCCCATCGTGGTGAAGGCCGGGCGCTTCGGACCTTACGTGACCGACGGCGAGACCAACGCGACCCTGCCGCGAGCGATGGCGGCTGAGGCGGTGACGCTGGACGATGCGGTTGAGCTCCTGAAGGCGCGCCGGGCGGCAGGCCCGTCGAAGAAACCCTCCCGCGGCCGCAAGGCCCCGGCCAAGAAGGCTGCCGCCAAGGCGCCTGCTGCGAAGAAGGCCGCGACCAAGGCCGCAGCCAAGAAGAGCCCGGCGAAGAAGACAGCCACGAAGAAGGCACCCGCCAAGAAGACCGCCAAGGCGGGCTGAACGCGATGGAGCAGTGGCTGTTCTGGCTCATGGAGGAGCACGGCGATCAGGTCGATATCTCGCTGCGCCTGTTGGTGGCGACGATGGCCGGCATGATCGTCGGGATCAACCGTGACATTCACAACAAGCCGATCGGCATGCGGACGCTGGCCCTCGTCTCTCTCGGGTCTGCCATCGTGCTTCTGTCGGGCTCGGTCTACGAAGGGCTTCACTTTTCGCAGGATGCGGTGAGCCGCGTCGTGCAGGGCATTCTCACGGGTCTGGGCTTCCTCGGCGCAGGCTCAATCTTGCGGGCCAAGGACGGGACGGAGGTTCAAGGTCTGACGACGGCTGCGACGGTCTGGATCGCGGCAGGTCTCGGTATCACGGCGGCCCTGGGAGCATGGTTTATCACCGCAGCCGGCACATTGGTCACGCTGTTCTTGCTGACCTATGGCACCCGCCTCGAGGCAAAGCTCATCCGCTTCTTCGGCAAGAGCAAACGTTCGACTGAAGAGACCTTAGAAGACTAGGCTGAGCCCGAGCACCGCGACAGCCGCCATGCCGAGCCAGACCAGGCTCGACCCATAGGAGCGGGATACGGCCGGTGTGGTATCGGGTTCATCGAAGGCGAAAGCCTCGCCTGCATTGCGAGCGGCGCGATCGAGGTGAAGCTTCTGGGCCGGTGCCATGTTCGTTCGCGTCGTCACTCGAATCTCCCGTTAAGCTCATGCTTAACCATTCAACGTGAATGGAATTTAAACAGTTCCGAATGACAGGCGTAAGACAGCCTTTAGGGGGAATTTGCCGGTAACCTTTATCGACTAGGCTTTGCCTCTAATTTATGGGTTGCAACTGGATACCATCTTCACGTTTCCGTTTTGTTCTCGTATAAAAACGGGATGAGAAATAGTGTAAAGAAGCGCGAATCATCATCCCGGACCAAGGTCCCCATGACAGACAACGACGATCTCTTCGGGGGTGCCGCGGCCAAGCGCGCCGCGCCTGCCACGGCCCGCAACGCCGCCGTCAAGGTCTCCCGTCAGGCGCCGCCTCCGCAGGGCACGCCGGGCGAGGCCGACTATGATGCGTCGGCCATCGAGGTGCTGGAGGGTCTTGAGCCCGTCCGCCGCCGGCCGGGCATGTATATCGGCGGCACGGACGAGAAGGCCCTGCACCACCTCTTCGCCGAGGTGATCGACAACTCCATGGACGAGGCGGTCGCAGGCCACGCGACCTTCATCGAGGTGGAGCTGGAGGAAGACGGCTGGCTGTCCGTGACCGACAACGGACGCGGCATTCCGGTCGATCCGCACCCCAAGTTTCCGAAGAAGTCGGCCCTCGAAGTGATCATGACCACCCTGCATGCGGGCGGCAAGTTCGACTCGAAGGTCTACGAGACCTCCGGCGGCCTGCACGGCGTCGGCGTATCGGTGGTGAACGCCCTGTCCGAGATCCTCGAGGTCGAGGTCGCCCGCGGCCAGACCCTCTACCGGCAGATCTTCTCCCGCGGCATCCCGCAAGGGAAGATTGAGACGGTCGGCCGGGTGCTCAACCGGCGCGGCACCAAGGTGCGCTTCAAGCCCGACTGGCAGATCTTCGGCAAGGAGGCTCATGTCCAGCCGCGCCGCCTGTTCAAGCTGGCCCGCTCCAAGGCCGATCTCTTCGGCGGCGTCGAGATCCGCTGGAAATGTGCCCCGTCGCTGGTCGAGGGCGTCACCAACGTTCCGGCGGAAGCGACCTTCAAGTTCCCGAACGGCCTGAAGGACTATCTGCTCCACGACATCGAGGGCAAAGAGCTGGTCACGGACCAGCTCTTCTCCGGCAAGATCACCAAGCCCGGCAGCCACGGCTCGCTGGAATGGGCGGTCGCTTGGATGACCAACGAGGACGGGTTCTCGACCTCGTACTGCAACACGGTGCCGACCCCTGAAGGCGGCACCCACGAGAACGGCCTGCGTATCGCCCTGCTGCGCGGCCTGCGCGAGCATGCCGAGCGCGTGAACCAGGCCAAGCGCATGGCGGCGGTGACCACCGACGACGTGATGGCCACCTGCGCGTCCATGCTGTCGGTCTTCATCCGCGAGCCGGAATTCCAAGGCCAGACCAAGGACAAACTCGCCACCGTCGAGGCTGGGCGCATCGTCGAGAACTCGATCCGCGACACCTTCGACCATTGGCTTGCCGCCTCGCCGCAGCAGGCCAACAAGCTGCTCGACTGGGTGATCGACCGGGCCGAGGAGCGCCTGCGCCGCCGCCAGGAGAAGGAGGTCGCCCGCAAGACCGCGACCCGCAAGCTGCGCTTGCCTGGTAAGCTGGCGGATTGCTCCAATGCCGGCGCCAAGGGCTCAGAGCTGTTCCTGGTCGAGGGCGACTCGGCCGGCGGTTCCGCCAAGCAGGCCCGCGACCGCGCCACCCAGGCCGTGCTCCCGTTGCGCGGAAAAATCCTGAACGTAGCCTCCGCCGGAAAGGACAAGCTGCACCAGAATCAGCAGATCTCCGACCTCGTCCAGGCGCTCGGCTGCGGCCAGGGCTCCCAGTTCCGCGAAGCCGACCTTCGCTACGAGAAGGTCGTCATCATGACCGACGCGGACGTGGACGGCGCCCATATCGCCACGCTGCTGATCACGTTCTTCTACCGTCAGATGCCGAAGCTCATCGATAACGGTCATCTGTACCTCGCCGTCCCGCCTCTCTACCGGCTGACGCAAGGGGCGAAATCCGCTTATGCCCGCGACGAAGCCGACCGCGAGCGT
>JAJFBI010000463.1 GCA_020697385.1 Microvirga sp.
CCTGGCCAGCGTGTGAGGGTGCAAGCGATTAGCGTGAGTGATCGTGTCCCAACGGCGTGGCCGGCCCACTGGCGCCACGCGCAGACGGCTGACCGCGATCTCATCGGGCACTCTCATCCCCTCACCGGGGCTCGATCAACAGCAGATCACATTTGCGGGCTGGTCGCCGCGGCGCGGGAGCCTATCCCGGTCGTAGCCGCTATGTTCCGTACAAGGGCCGAACTGGCGCCGGAAGAGCAAGCCATGGCCCGTAGGCGGTTCGGGGGAGCGTCGTGACGGTCACACGAGCCAGGGTCCGAGTGCATGTCAGGTGAGACGATCGACTTCGCAACACTGATCGAGCAGGATCGCGCCGAGCGCCAGAAGCGCGAATGGTCGGGCACGTTCCTGCAGTATCTGGAGCTGGTCAAGACTAACCCGCATCTGGCCGATCTCGCGCACAAGCGCATGTACGACATGATGGTGGCGCCGGGCGTGGCGCCGCTCGACCTCGAGGCCGATCCCAAGGCCAAGCGCGTCTTCGGCGACGAGACGGTCACCATCTACGGCTTCTTCAAGGACGAGTTCTTCGGCATGGAGCGCACGCTCGAGAAGATCGTGCGCTACTTCCACTCCGCGGCCATGGGCGGCGAGGAGAGCCGGCAGGTGCTCTACCTCATGGGCCCGGTGGGCTCGGGCAAGAGCTCCCTGGTCGAGCGGCTGAAGCGCGGGCTCGAGGACACCGACCCGATCTATACGATCGAGGGCTGCCCGATCCAGGAGGACCCCCTCCACCTCATCCCCCGCCACCTGCGCCTGGCCTTCGAGGACATGCTCGGGGCCAAGATCGAGGGCGACTTGTGCCCGTCCTGCCGCTGGCGGCTGATGAACGATTTCGGCGGCAAGTACGAGACGGTGCCGATCAAGACCCTCACCTTCAGCAAGCGCGCCCGGCGCGGCATCGGCGTGGTCCCGCCGGTCGACCCGAACAATCAGGACACCTCGGTCCTCATCGGCTCGGAAGACATCAGCAAGCTGGACCGCTACAGCGAGGGCGACCCCAGGGTCCTGGAGCTCAACGGCGCCTTCAATGTCGGCAATCGCGGCATGGTGGAGTTCATCGAGGTCTTCAAGAACGAGACCGAGTATCTCCACACCATGATCACCGCGACGCAGGAGAAGTTCGTGCCTGCGCCCGGCCGGCACGGCACCATCTATGTCGACACGGTGATCGTCGCCCACAGCAACGAGGCCGAGTGGCAGAAGTTCAAGGCCGACCACACCAACGAGGCCATCCTCGACCGTATCGTGGTGGTCAAGGTGCCCTACAATCTTCGCCTCACCGAGGAGGTGAAGATCTACGAGAAGTTCCTGCGGCGCTCGAAGTTCAAGGCGAGGATAGCGCCCCACACGCTCGAGATCGCCTCGATGTTCGCGGTTCTCTCGCGGCTGGAGCCGACGCCCAAGTGCGACCTCGTCACCAAGCTCAAGCTCTACAACGGCGAGGAGGTGCTGGAGAAGGGCAGGCCCAAGAAGCTCACCTCGCATGAGCTGCGCGACGACGGCAAGCGCGAGGGACTGTTCGGCATCAGCACCCGCTTCGTGATGAAGGCGCTGGATACCGCGCTTACCCGCAACGACGGCTCCATCCACCCGATCAGCGTCCGCGAGGCGCTGATCGGCATGGTCAAGGAGGCCGACTACCCCGACGACACCAAGAAGCAGTATCTCGAGTTCCTCCAGGACACGCTGCACAAGGTCTATCTGGAGATGCTCGAGAAGGACATCACCAAGGCCTTCGTCTACAGCTTCAAAGACCAGGCCGAGACACTGTTCCACAACTATCTCGACAATGCCGAGGCCTACGTCACCAAGACCAAGCTCAAGGACCGCACGACCCGCGAGGAGATGCAGCCGGACGAGGGCTTCCTGAAGTCGATCGAGGAGCAGATCGCGATCATCGGCCCGGCGGCCGACGGCTTCCGGCAAGAGGTGATCGCGTATCTGTGGGCGGCGACACGCCGTGGTGAGAGGATCGCCTACACGTCCTACGAGCCGCTGAAGGAAGCGATCGAGAAGAAGCTGATGAACTCGGTGCGCGACATCAGTCGCATCATCACCAAGGCGCGCACGAGGGACGACGAGCAGCGGCAGAAGTACGACTCGATGGTGGAAAACCTCATCGGCCAGGGCTACAATGAGGACAGCATCGACACGATCCTGAAGTACGCGGCCAACCACCTCTGGAAGGACTGAGCAGGGGCGCGGCGCCTTCGGGCGGCCGCCCCGGCGCCACCCGATGAGCACCGTATTACGCCCCTACAACGAGTCCGACGCGCTGCGCTCCGACCGGAGCGCAGGCGATCGCAAGCGTCACCGCGAGAAGCTCAGGAAGTCGATCCGCGAGAACATCGCCGACATCATCGCCGAAGAGAGCATCATCGGCCGCGACCGGGACCGGATCATCAAGGTCCCGATCCGCGGCGTGAAGGAGTACCGCTTCGTCTACGGCGAGAATGCGGGCGGTGTCGGCACCGGCAACGGTGACACCGAGGCCGGCCAGATCGTGGGCCAGGCCGGCAAGAAGGGTCAGGCACCCGGTCCCGCTGGCGGCGATCCGGGCGTCGACTATTACGAGACCGAGATCACGCTCGACGAGCTGGTCGACATCATGTTCGAGGATCTGGAGCTGCCGGACCTCGAGCGGAAGATCCTGAAGCAGGCGATGAGTGAGCGGGTCGCCAAGCGTCAGGGCTACCGGAAAGCCGGGATCCGGGTGCATCTGGACCGCCGGCGCACGGTCCGTGCGAAGCTCCGGCGCCAGATTGCCTCGGGCGTCGGCTTCGCCCAGCCGGAGCCCGATCCGGAGCGTGCCGACGCGCCGGAGGGCGAGCCCGAGCCGCAGCGTTTCCCCTTCCGCAAGGAGGACCTGACCTACAAGCGTCTGGTGCTGGACGAGCGCGAGGAGAGCAACGCGGTCGTCATCTGCATCATGGACACCTCGGGCTCGATGGACCGCCTGAAGAAGTATCTGGCGCGCAGCTTCTTCTTCCTCCTCTATCAGTTCCTGTGCACCAAGTATCAGGCGGTCGAGATCGTCTTCGTCGCCCACCACACCCAGGCGAAGGAGGTGACCGAGGACGAGTTCTTCCACAAAGGCGAGAGCGGCGGCACCCTGATCTCCTCGGGCTACAAGAAGGCCCTGGAGATCATCGAGCAGCGCTATCACCCGGCCCACTGGAACGTCTACGCCTTCCACTGCTCGGACGGCGACAATTTCGAGAGCGACAACGAGGAAGCCCTGCGCGCCGGCCGCGAGCTCTGCGAGCTCTGCAACCTTTTCGGCTACGGCGAGATCAAGCCGATGGGCTCGCACTACTACGAGAGCTCGATGCTGGAGCGCTTCCGCCGCCTCGAGGCCGAGAACTTCCAGTCCGTGCTGATCGAGCGCCGCGAGGACATCTGGCCCGCCTTCAAGAGCTTCCTGGCACGGGACCGGGCCGGAGCGGAGTGAGGCCCACGTGGCAGCCCAGCTCGAGAAGCTCTACGACCGCGACTACTATGCCTGGGCGCTGGGCCAAGCCGACGAGATGCGGCGGCTCTCTGGAGCGCCTCCTTGAGGAAGACTAAGCGACGGCCCGGGAACCGGGGCGGTTCCGCCCGTGTTCCCAAGGCATGCTGGGAAGCACCTCCTCCGAACCCGCCCCGATCGGCAGCAGCTACGCGCCGCTCGCCGGCTCGCCGCCGCCGGCCTCTGACCTCGCCCCGCCCGAGGCCGACCAGTTCTACCGGGACAGCCTGCGCCTCCTGGCCGGCAGCGGCATCCCGTTCCTGGTCGCCGGCACCTTCGCCGTGAACTGCTACACCGGCATCAACCGGGCGACCAAGGACCTCGACATCTTCTGCAAGGCGGGCGACTTCCCGCGCATCCTGCTGCACTTCAAGGACCAGGGCTTCGAGACCGAGATCGAGGACGAGCGCTGGTTGGCCAAGGTGCGCCGTGGCGCCTGCTTTTTCGACGTGATCTTCAGCTCGGCCGTGGCCGTCGTCACCGTCTCCGACCAGTGGTTCCAGGAGAGCCACCCGGCCGAGCTCTACGGAGTCCAGGTCCAGCTTACCCCGCCGACCGAGCTGATCTGGTCCAAGGCCCTGCTCCAGAACCGGCACCGCTACGACGGCGCCGACATCGCCCACATGATCCTGCGCCAGTCCGAGCGGATCGACTGGAAGCGCCTGCTCATGCACATGGAGCAGTATTGGGAGGTGCTGCTGATGCACGTCCTCAACTTCCGCTTCATCTATCCCACCGAGCGCGAGAACGTGCCGCGCTGGCTCTACGAAGAGCTGCTCCAGCGCGCGCACGAGCATGCCGACCTGCCGATCCCGCAGACCCGCGTCTGCCGCGGCCGCCTGTTCTCGCCCGAGGACTACCGCATCGACGTCATGGAATGGGGCTTCGCCGACGTGGTGGGCCCGGCCCCCTCGCCCGCCGCCACCTGACATGCCCGACGGCCGCCCCTTGCGCGTCGCCGCCATCGGCGACGTCCACGCCACCCCGAGCGCCCCCGGCCGCTGGCGCGAGACCTTCGCCGAGATCTCGCAACGTGCCGACATCCTCTGCCTCTGCGGCGACCTCACCAACCACGGCACCGTCGAGGAAGCCCAGGCACTTGCTGAGGACCTGCGCTCCTGCACCGTCCCGGTCCTGGCCGTGCTCGGCAACCACGACCATCACGAGGGCAAGGCCGCCGATGTCCAGCGCATCGCCTGCGAGGCCGGCGTCAAGTTCCTGGAAGACGAGGTCCACACCCACGACGGCGTCGGCTTCGCCGGCGTCAAGGGCTTCTGCGGCGGCTTCGACGGCCGCATGCTGGATGCCTTCGGCGAGCAGGCGGTCAAGGCCTTTGTCCAGGAGACCCTGAACGAGGTCCTCCGCCTCGAGCACGCCCTGAAGTCGCTGGACACCGACCGCACCGTCGTCGTCCTTCACTACGCCCCCGTCGCCGCCACCGTCGCCGGCGAGCCCGAATCCATCTTCCCCTTCCTGGGCTCCTCCCGCCTGGCCGAAGCCATCGACCGCTACCCCACCGTCCGCGCGGTGTTCCACGGCCACGCCCACCACGGCACCTACGAGGGAGCCACGACCAGGGGCATCCCGGTCTTCAACACGGCCGCGCAGATCGCGAAGCCGGACGGGAAGCCCTACGCGCTCTTGGAGGTCTAAGCCTGCATCGCCGCGCAGCAAGCGTCGGCCGTGTCCTCCGCCATGCTCGTGCTAGATGCTGGCCATGGCGATCAACACCCTCCGCGAACCGGCAATGCTTTATCTATCTTAGCTCGTCCTTCACGCTGTAACCGGCATAAGCGCCCCGCAGCGCCCACAGCCGCAGCGCCGGCAGCGGGAACCGCGGCGGGGGCTTGCGGATGAACGCCGGCAGCGGCGGGTCCGGCTCATTCCCGGCCAGCACCGCGGCTGCCGC
>JAJFBI010000464.1 GCA_020697385.1 Microvirga sp.
ACTCGTCAAGGAAAAGTCCCGCACCGAGGAAAATCAACGGCTTGGCCTGTGCAAAAACTGACCTCGTCGGGCAGCTCAATAGCTATACTCAGTTAATGCGACATCCCCCGCAAAAGATATCGCCGTTTACTTTTCGGCGCAGGAGATCGAGGTCAGCCCAGCCTTCGGGACGTCCGATCGGGCCGGCACTCAGGAAGGGACAGTCCGACCATCCCTCCCCTTGGCGAATTTGCTGTGGCGGTTGCTTCTAGCCTTGAAGGGCCGCCCACATTTCCCGGTCTCGGTCGGCGGTCCAGATCATTGGGTGATCGATGCCGGAGGCCTCATCGAAGGCGCGGGCGACGTTGAACGGCAGGCAGTGCTCATAGATGGCGAATGAGCCGAACTTCGGGTCCATGACCTCCCGCGTTGCCGCAAAGGTCTCCTTCAGCGAGCGCCCACGGGCGACCGACAATTCGGCCGCGCCATAGAGGCTGGTGACGAAGTCACGCGTCATGGCAATTGCCTCCCGCACCTGCCGCTCGCCCTGCAGGGCATCGCCGCGTCCCGGCGCGATGGCCTGGGGCTGGAAGTCCATGATGGCGTCGAGCGTTTGTGGCCATTCACGCAAGTGAGCATCGCCGCAATAGCAGGCGGAGTGGTATTCCACGAGGTCGCCGGTAAACATCACCTCCGCATCCGGCACCCAGGCGACGATGTCGCCGGCCGTGTGGCCGGCGCCGAGATGGAAGAGCTTCACCTCGCGCTTGCCGAGAAACACGGACATGCCGCTTTCGAAGGTCAGCGTCGGCCAGGTCAGACCGTCCGGAATGCTGTTCTCGCCCCGGAACAGGCGAGGAAATCGCCCGATTTCGGAGGCCTTGTCCTGTTCGCCACGCTCAACGATGAGATCATAGGTGGTGTTCGAGGCGATGATGGCTTCCGCCTTGTAGGCCGAGGCGCCGAGCACACGCACGGCATGGTAATGGGACAGCACCACGTACTTGATCGGCTTGTCCGTCACGGATCGCACACGGGCGATGACATCCTCGGCCATCGCCGGGGTGGCCTGAGCGTCGATAACCATGCAACCATCATCGCCGATGATGATGCCTGTATTCGGGTCGCCCTCAGCGGTATAGGCGTAAAGATCCGGTCCGATCTCGGTGAACGACACCGTCTTGTCCGACAGATCTCCTGTCGAGGCGAAGGTTTTGCTGGACATTCTCTGCTTCTCCCGATTACCGGCCTGAGCCTGTCAGGCGTCTGGCGCTGTTGTCAGCGGAACGGAGTTTTTCGATCAGAGGCGCGCGCTTGGCGAGCCATGGCCCATGCTGAATAGGCCAGTCGTCAAACCGCAGGTCATAACCAAGGTCGTGAGCCGCATGATGAGGCCAGTAAGGGTCGTAGAGCGCCTCTCGGCCGACCGCGACCAGATCCGCCCTGCCCTCCTGCAGGATGGCTTCCGCCTGCGGCCCATCGAGAATGACGCCCACAGCCTGCGTCAGGACATCGGCCTCGCGGCGGATGCGCTCCGCATACGGAACCTGGAAGCCCAGTCCTCTTGGAACGTTCATGTTGCGTGTTTCGTCGGACAGGCCGCCTGACGAGCAATCAATCACGTCAACGCCGATGGTCTTGAGCCCGCGCGCAAGGACAACGGAGTCGTCCAGCCCCCAGCCGTCTTCGGTGCCGTCGACTGCGGAGATCCGCACGAAGAGCGGCTTGTGCTGAGGCCACGCCGCCCGGACATCGCACGCGACCTCGAGCGCGAGCCGCATGCGGTTGTCGCGGGAGCCGCCGTAATCGTCTTCGCGGCGATTGGAATGCGGCGACAGAAACGACGCCACGAGATAGCCGTGACCGAAATGCAGTTCAAGGACGTCGAAGCCGGCCCGGTCGGCCCGCTCGGTCGCGGCAATGAACAATTGCCTGATCTCGGCGATGCCTTCTCCACTCAGAGCCTCCGGAACGGACCACTCAGGGCCCGCGGCAAGAGCACTCGGACCGATGCGGCGCCAAGGCTCGCCCGTTTCCTTCAGTTGCTCCAAGGTCAAGGCGCGCCCGCCCTCCCACAGGGCCTGCGACCCGGCTTTGCGTCCAGCATGGGCCAGCTGGACGCCGATGGCGGCGCCGTTCTGATGCACGAAGTCGACGATCGCCCTGAACGGTGCGACCTGCTCATCCGACCAGAGCCCCACGTCCCGAACACCGATCCGCGCTCCCGGCTCCACAGCGGTGCTCTCGACGAAGATCAGGCCCGCGCCGCCAAGCGCGAACTTGCCCAGGTGAACCAGATGCCACGCGCCAGCGCAGCCCCGCTCCTCCGCCGAATGCTGGCACATGGGCGAAATGACCACGCGGTTCTTGAGTTCGGTGCCGCGGATGCGCAGAGGCTCGAACAGGCACGGCCGGTGCGGTGACGTCATGACGCTTTTACCTCCTTCGGCTGCGGCACGGGGTCGGCTTACGCCGCTGGCCTGCTCGTGGCCGAAGTGCTCTCCTCCGTCACGCCCGCCAGATGGCGGCCAGCGATGTAGCCGAAGGTCA
This sequence comes from Microvirga sp., assembly GCA_020697385.1. Classification (GTDB taxonomy): domain Bacteria; phylum Pseudomonadota; class Alphaproteobacteria; order Rhizobiales; family Beijerinckiaceae; genus Microvirga. Next base: position 2,530 of record JAJFBI010000464.1, read on the forward strand.
TGGCCGGGCCCAGCGTAATGCCGCCGCCTGGATAATTGCCGCCCATGATGCTCGCCATATCGTTGCCAGCGGCATAGAGGCCCGGAATGATCCGCCCGCTCTCGTCGATGACCTGCGCATTCGGATCGGTGCGAAGGCCCGCGAAGGTCCCGAGATCGCCCGGCACGACCTTTACCGCATAGAAGGGACCGCGCTCGATGGGACCGACACAGGGATTTGGCTTTTGGTCCGGATCGCCGAGATAGCGGTTATAGGCGGTGCTGCCGCGCTTGAACTGCGGATCCTCACCCTTCCGAGCATCGCGGTTGAAGGTCTCTACAGTTTGCTCGAAGGCAGCAGGGTCAATGCCGGCTCTCTGCGCAAGTTCGCGCAGCGTGCGTCCTTTGAGCAAATATCCGTTCTGCAGATAAGGCGTCAGGGGCACCGGGAAGGGCTTCACGAAACCGAGCCCGTAGCGGCGGATTGTCGGATGATCGACGATGAGCCACGCCGCCTTTTCCGGATCGTCCCCGCAGGCGCCGATCATGGCCTGCACAAAGTCGTGGTAGGAATTGGATTCATTGGTGAAGCGCTTGCCACTTTTGGTGACGGCGATGACGCCCGGCTTGCCGCGGTCGATGAAGTGCGGGAACGGACCCGATGTTCCGTCACGGCGCGGAACCAGCGAAACGGGCACCCAGGCCGCCGCATTCGGCAGCCCCTCGATGGCGCGGCCCCCGACCCTCTCACCCAGGCGGATGCCATCGCCTGTATTGCCGGGAGGCGCCGGCGACCAGTGCTCCTGCCCAGTGGGAGCATGCGGGAACAGCTCTTTGCGGCGCAGCACATCCTGCGGGAAGCCGCCAGCGGCGAGCACGACGCCGCGGCGGGTGCGGACCTCGGTCACACCATCTTCAGTCTGCACCAGGGCGCCCTTAACCGCACCATCCTCCACGATCAGGTCGTTCACCGGCGCGGAGGTCCAGATCGGAACGTTCCGGTCAAAGGCTGATTTTGCAAGCCGCCCGATCAGCGCATTGCCGTTGGTCAGCCGCATCGCACGTCCGTGCGAGGCAAGATCCCGACCGTATTTCGCAAGTGCAGCAGCTCCTTACCGGAGCCGATCATCATGCCGAGAAAGGTGATTTCCTTGAGCGGCGGCCTCAGGCGCGCGATCTCCTTGCCGAGTTTGCGGCCATCGTAAGGGGTCGCCACGATTGACCGGCCGCCGGACGTGCCGCCCGGCGCATCAGGATGATAGTCCGAGAAGGCAGGCCCGAGGGTGAACTCCATCTCGGTGTTCGTCTCGAAGAACTCAACCATCTTCGGGCCGTTCTCAAGAAAGGCATCGACACGGCCCGCATCGAAGTGATTGCCGGCTTCGTGCTGGAGGTAGGTGCGCGCAGCTTCCTTGGAGTCCTTGAAGCCTTCTTTCTGCGCGAGCGGATTGCAGGGAATCCACATCCAGCCGCCGGAGCGTGCGGTCGTTCCGCCGAAGACCGGCTCCTTCTCAGTAACGATAACGTCGAGCCCATGGTGACGGGCTGTCAGAGCGGTCGCAAGACCGCCTGCTCCCGATCCGACAACAAGGACATCGCAGGTGACAGTCTTCGTTGGCTTCATGGCGTTCCTCGCATCTCGTACCGGCCGGTCAAATGCGCCGGGAGAACTTTGATTCAGCATACGCGAATGCGTTCGTTTATTTGTTTTAGACGAACGCATTCGCTCATTCAAGACATTTTGCAAGCCTCAGGAGTTCGACTTCTGGCTCATCCCCGCTTGGACGACTTCATCGGTCTCCACGAGGAAAGTCGTGATTTCGGCGATGAATTTGAGGGCATGCGTCTGCGAGACATTTGCCGCCTGGGAACCGAACGCGGCCTCCACATCTGCAATGGAGCGAAACCACAGTTCCACCATGCCATCGATGGGAAGAGCCTCGTAGGAGGCGGGCTGGCCGAGGCCCGAGCTTCTCCCGGTCACCAGATTTTGGGTGTACCCCATCAGGTTCGGAAACTTGCTGACAGCTTCGGCGTGGAAGCCCCACCACTCCTCCTTGAACTGCTCAGGGGTCAGACCCGGATTCCGTGTCAGAATTGACATGCGCTTCACGAGCGGCCCGGCAGAGGGATCGACGGGCACGACTACATTCTGCACGGCGGTGATCAGCGCCGTTGGACCGACAAAGAGCTGGTGGTCACGTGCGACGGCCTTGTACTCGTCGGAGGATAAGGCCCTCGTCATCTGGTCTTCGCTGTCGAACCACAACTCAGAAATGCCGTCGATAGACCAGGGGCCGCGGGCATGATCGATGGCAAGCTGGCGGTCGTCCACAACATGGTTCTGATGATAGCGTCGCAGGCTGGGCAGGCGCGCGGCCAGAGGGCCATGCACCTCGCGCCAGTGGCGTCTGAACTCGGCCGGACTCACGTCAGGCCTGCGCGTGAGGAGTCCCATGCGAACGATCATGTTGGCCTCCTCAGACCGCCAGATAGCCGCCGTCGACGACGAGGGTCGTTCCGGTCACGTAGCTCGACATGCTGGACGCGAGGAAGACGGTCGGACCGACGAGCTCCTCCGGCTCCCCAAAGCGCCTGAGGG
>JAJFBI010000465.1 GCA_020697385.1 Microvirga sp.
CGCTTTGCGCGCCATATCCCGATCCCGGCCTGAGCCATCACCTGCTGGCGGTTCCCATCGGCCTTCGAGAATATCCTCTCGAACGGACGACTGAAATTCCGTCAGTAGCGTGCGCTCGCGGGTATCGGCCGGGTTGCCCGTGGAGGCGAGGTCGGAGCCCGAGAAGTAGCTGTTCGACCGGGTGAGTTGCCCGAAGTAAAGATTGCGGTTCACCCAGTCGAAATCGAACAGGTAGCTCAAAGCCTCGCGAACACGCACGTCGGCGAAGAGCGGCTTGCGGGTGTTGAAAACGAAGCCATTCATGCCCTTCGGCAGCCGGGTTGCTATTGTCTCGCGGAGGACGCGCCCGCTTCTGACAGCGGGAATGTCGTAGCCGGTGGCCCACTGGCCTGGATCGCCCTCGATCCTGAAATCATAAAGCCCCGCCTTAAAAGCTTCGAACAAGCTGTTGGCATCGCGGTAGAAATCGTAGCGGATCTCTTCGAAGTTATAGAGGCCGTGTGTGACCGGTAGATCCTCGCCCCAGTAATCCTTGCGCCGGGTCAGTACCACCCGTTCACCGGGCTTCACCTCAGTCAGCGCATAGGGGCCCGAGCCGATAGGCGGCGTGAGGCTTGTCTTATCGAAGCTGTTAGGATCGGTCGCATGAGCCGGAAACACGGACATCATCCCGATCAGGAGTGGCAGTTCGCGGTCGTTCGAGGCTGAGAGGTCGAACTTGATGCGGTGCGGATCGAGGATTTCAACCGCCTTCACCTGTCCGAAGCTCGACCGGTAGAAGGGCTTGCCGTGCTTCTTCAGCATCTCGAAGGTGAAGCGCACATCCTCGACCGTAAGCGGGTGACCGTCGGAAAAGCGGGCACGCGGATCGAGGTGGAAGGTGATGAAGCTCCGGTCCTCCGGCATCTCCACGCCGCGGGCGAGCAGGCCGTAGATCGTGAAGGGCTCGTCGGCGGAGCGCATCATGAGAGGCTGCAGGACGTAGCGTGGCACTACGTCTGGGGCGACGCCCAACACAATCATGGGATTGAGACTATCGAAGGTCCCCTGCAAGGCCAGCGTGATTCGCCCACCTTTCGGCGCCTGTGGGTTGGCATAGGGCAGGTGCCGGAAGCCGGGCGCGAGCGCAGGCTCTCCATGCATCGCGATGCCATGCCGCAGTGGCAGAGCCTCTTGAGCGGCGGCACCGAAGGTCATGAGGGCAACAGCAGCCGAAAACAGCAGATTTGTAATAAGCCAGCGGCCCATGGCTTTCCCGATGCCAGTTGTCTCCCGAGCAATGTTGTACAGAATTTTGCCCAGGGTGACTGGAAACCTACCACACGAAAGGTTAAAGGAGCCCCACGCGTCTTGTCTTCGCCACATTGGGCAAGGATTTGACCACGTCATCACAGGTTAAGAAAGCGCCGGATCAACGGCCACTTCGAAAGCCGACCTTTCGACTGAAGAGGATCTAACGATATGTCTTTCGCGACACGCTTCGCGAGCCTGGGGGGGACCCGTGGCCTGGCAACAGCTCTTGCCGTGCTGGTGAGCGCACCCGTTCTGGCTCAGACCGCTCCGACTCAAACCGCACCGGCTCAGAGGCCTGCGGCTCCGGCAGCCCAGCCCGCCCGCCCTGCCGCTACCCCGGCGGCTCCTGCCGCTCAGCCGGCCCGTCCTGCGGCTCCGGCCCAGGCCCAGGGTGCACAGGCCCAGCAGAATGCCGGCCCGACGGTCGTACAGGTGAAAGCCGAGCCGTCGCAGCCTGAGTGGACCAAGGTCTGCGGCACGGACCAGAACACCAAGACCGAGATCTGCTACACCACCCGCGACTTCGTGTCGGATCAGGGCCAGCCGGTTCTCGCTCTCGCCGTCTACGACGTGAAGGGCCAGCAGCCGCAGAAGGTCGTCCGCTTCGTGATGCCACTCGGCCTGCTCCTGCAGCCGGGTCTGCGCTTCACGGTCGACCAGGGCCAGGCAGTCGCCGGCCGTTACGTCATGTGCCTGCCCAACGGTTGCTTCGCCGAGGCGGCCGTGAAGGATGACTTCATCGCCTCCTTGAAGAAGGGCGCCAACCTGAACGTCAGCGTCCAGAACCAGATGGGCCGCGAGATCACCTTCGCCGTTCCGGCTGCCGGCTTCGGCAAGTCCTTCGACGGTCCGCCGATCGACCCGAAGGTGCTCGAGGAGCAGCAGAAGAAGCTTCAGGAAGAGCTGCAGAAGAAGAGCGAAGAGATGCGCCAGCGCATGCTCCAGGGCCAAGGCCAAGCCACGCCGCCCGCTCCTGGTGCCGCCGCTCCCGCTGCCCAGGCTGCTCCCAAGCCGTAAGGCTAAAGCATCGGACCCAGAAGTGGACTTGCCTTTTGGGACTGATGCTTTCTTGTTGAATGCGAGCATCGGACGGATTTTCGCTGGCGCGGCCCTCTGGGTCCGCACGATGCTCTAGCGACCTTCAGCAAACAGAAACGCCGGGCTCATGGCCCGGCGTTTCTGTTTAATGCGCTCATTCTCAATTGGCGAGAATGGGATGGGCTCTATAGGTACCGTTCTTCTGCCGCGTGAACATCTCGGCAATCATCGGGTTACGCAGCGGCTCGCCTGAGTCGTCGGGCAGAAGATTCTGCTCGGAAACATAGGCGATATATTCGCTTTCCGCGTTCTCGGCGAACAGGTGGTAGAAGGGCTGGTCCTTATGCGGACGGACTTCCTCAGGGATCGAAAGCCACCATTCTTCCGTGTTGTCGAATTCAGGGTCGACATCGAAAATCAGCCCCCTGAAGTCAAAAACCCGATGTCGAACCACCTGTCCGATCGCGAATTTGGCTGAACTCGCTTTCATGGTCTCAACTCCTTGAGCCACATATAGAGATTTAGGCGGGAATCTCCAAATCAGCCGCCTGTCACAAGGCCGAGAGCAGGTCGCCAGCAACGAGCGTTGCATTTTAGGACTATGGGCCTTCCGAAAGGCGGGATTGTCGCAAGGTTGGAACCTTGCCAGAAAGAACGCTCCGTTCCTGCCCAGCCCATTCTCTCGTTTGGAGCCGCCCATGTCCGACCTGATCGGGCTGTTCAACCTGCTCGCCCCCTTCTTCGGCCTCATCGGCCTCGGCTTCTTCTGCGGAAAGGTGGTTAAGCAGCCGGAGGCAGGTCTCGCCTGGATGCAGTTCTTCCTGATCTATGTAGCGCTGCCCTGCCTGTTCTATCGCCTCATCGCGGACAAGCCCCTGGATGAACTCGCGAACTGGCCCTTCATCCTGGCGACGACACTCTCAACCTTCTGCGCCTTTGCACTCTCCTTCGCCACCGGCTGGCGCTATACCCGGGACCTGCCGCAATCGGTCATGCAGGGCGTGGCCGGATCCTATTCCAATATCGGCTATATGGGGCCGCCGCTGATCCTCGCAGCGATCGGCGCCTCCGCCAGCGCCCCGGTGGTGCTGATCTTCGTCTTCGACAACCTGTTTCTGTTCTCGGTCGTGCCGCTGCTGATGTCCCTGGCAGGAGTGGAGAGGCTGAGCCTCTCGGCGACGATCCGTAGGATCGTCTGGCGGGTCGTGACCCACCCGTTCAATGTGGCAACCGCCATCGGCGTTGCGGCAAGCTACCTGCATCTCCGG
>JAJFBI010000466.1 GCA_020697385.1 Microvirga sp.
CCGCTCGCAACCTATGAGCCGCGCCATTTTCTGCTGTCTGTCGATGGGCCCGTTGCAACGGTCACGCTCAATCGCCCGGAGAAGAAGAACCCTCTCACCTTCGAGAGCTATCGCGAGCTGGCGGATTTCTTCCATGCCTGCGCCAAGGATGAAGACGTCAAAGTCATCGTCGTGACCGGGGCCGGCGGAAATTTCTCGTCCGGCGGCGATGTGTTCGAGATCATTGGCCCGCTGGTCGAAATGGACACGAAGGGCCTCACAGCCTTCACCCGCATGACCGGGGAGTTGGTGAAGGCCATGCGGGCTGCACCTCAGCCGATTATTGCGGCTGTCGAAGGCATCTGCGCCGGCGCCGGCGCCATCGTGGCGATGGCATCGGATATTCGTCTTGCGGCGCCTGGCGCAAAGGTGGCGTTCCTGTTCAACAAGGTGGGGCTTGCAGGCTGCGACATGGGCGCCTGCGCCATTCTCCCTCGAATCATCGGGCAGGGGCGGGCCTCGGAGTTGCTTTACACTGGCCGCTTCATGAGCGCCGAGGAAGGCGAGCGGTGGGGCTTCTTCAGCCGCATGGTCGATTCCGGCGAACTCCTGAGCGAGGCGCACAATCTGGCTCGGATGATCGGCACCGGACCAACCTATGCCAACACGATGACGAAGCGCATGCTCGCCATGGAATGGGCCATGTCGGTTGAGGAGGCCATCGAGGCCGAGGCTGTCGCCCAGGCCCTGTGCATGACCACCGAAGACTTCGCGCGCGCCTACCGCGCCTTCGCGGCCAAGGAAAAGCCGGTCTTCAAGGGAGATTGACGTGGTCGATGCGAGCTTTCTGTCCTGGCCTTTCTTCGAGGCCCGCCATCGGCAGTTTGCCGAAGGCTTGCGCGACTGGGCTGCGCGGGAGGTCCATTCCCTTGTGGATCACTCTGACGTAGACGCGTCCTGCCGAAATCTCGTACACCGCCTCGGCGAAGGCGGATGGCTCAAAGCTGTCGTGCCGCAGGCTTATGGCGGTCTGTCACTGACCTTCGATGTCCGCACTCTGTGTCTCGCCCGCGAGACGTTGGCCTACCAGGATGGTTTGGCGGATTTCGCTTTCGCCATGCAGGGCCTTGGAACGGGGCCGATCACCTTGTTCGGCTCTGAGGCGCTGAAGGAGAAGTACCTTCCGCCGGTTGCGCGGGGCGAGGCGATTGCGGCTTTCGCGCTGTCCGAACCGGAAGCAGGTTCGGATGTCGCTGCCATGAGCACGACGGCGAAGCCCGATGGCCCGGATCACGTGCGTCTGGACGGTGTGAAAACATGGATCTCGAATGGCGGCATTGCGGATCATTACGTCGTTTTCGCCCGATCCGGCGAGGCTCCCGGTGCGAAAGGATTGTCGGCCTATGTGGTTGACGCACGGACGCCGGGACTGACGATCGAGAACCGGATCGATGTCATCGCGCCTCATCCCCTTGCGACCCTTCGGTTCGAAGGATGCCGGGTGCCGCTTTCGCAGCGTGTCGGGGGATCGGGTGATGGGTTCAGGGTGGCCATGGCGACCCTCGATGTTTTCCGCTCGACCGTAGGAGCCGCGGCCTTAGGCCTAGCCCGGCGCGCGCTCGACGAGGCGCTGCATCATGCATCGTCCCGAAAGCTCTTCGGGGCTCCGATGGGTGAGTTGCAATTGACCCAAGCCTCCCTCGCCGACATGGCGACCGGAGTCGACACGGCTGCGCTCCTCGTGTACCGCGCGGCTTGGACCAAGGACCAGGGTGCCGAGCGCGTCACCCGCGAGGCCGCCATGGCGAAGATGCACGCCACCGAAGAGGCGCAGCGCGTCATCGACCGGGCCGTCCAGATCTTCGGCGGCCTTGGCGTAACCAAGGGCGTGAAGGTCGAGGAACTCTATCGGGAGATTAGGGCTCTGCGGATCTACGAGGGAGCGACCGAAGTGCAGAAGATTGTGATTGCACGAGAACTCCTGAAGATGCACGCGAAGCAATCCAATCATTGAGAGGGGGAGGACGCTGATGACAAGTGCTGTTGGGAATGCTCCTTCGTCCGTGTTCGATGATGGTCCTGAAGTTCTGAACCCGAAGCATTGGCCGACGCCGAAAGGCTATGCCAACGGCATGATGGCAGAGGGCAGGATCGTGGTGACCGGCGGGGTCGTCGGGTGGGACGAGAACGGTGCTTTCGCCGACAGCTTCGTCGCGCAGGCGCGCCAGATCTTCGAGAACATCCGGGCAATCCTGACCGAAGGAGGCGCAGAGCCCCGCCACCTGGTCCGGCTCACCTGGTATGTTGTCGACATTGAGGAATACCTCGCCAACCTGCGCGAGCTCGGTCGTGCATATCGGGATGTCTTCGGTACCCATTACCCGGCCATGGCGCTCGTTCAGGTCGTGCGCCTCGTGGAAAAGGCCGCCCGGATCGAGATCGAAGCAACCGCCGTCCTGCCTCATAGGACAACAGTCTGACTTTCTGCTCTGAAGGGGAGTGAGGGCTAGCGTCGGTTGGAAGGTCCTGTCTGTTGGACTAGGATTTGGGGCATTGGATCTCCATGACCGGGAAAGCGCCATGATGTTCTCCCTGCGACAAGCCTTGCGCGACTTGGCCGTTCCGCTGGTTGGCGCGCTTCTGCTTGTCCTGTTCATCGTCCTGCAGGCTCTCGGGACACCTCAGGCACTTGGCGGTCTCGGCTTCCTCTCGCCGGCGCAGACATCGAGCCCTCGGAGCACGCTGGAGGGCTTTCGTGCCGACGCGTCGCGGGCGACGGCGTTGCTCCTAGAGGCCTACCGGGAGAGCAGGTCCGAGCCCGGTCTGTCCTTGAGCGAGAGCGTCACCCGAAAAGCCGCGGAGGCCGACGCCCTGTTGTCCAGGGCCGCCCAGGCCCTCGACCTGCGGGATATTCCTCCAGTCGAGTTGGAGCATAGGCGTCTCGAATCCGTCATTCTCCTGAAGGAGATCCTCGACCGTGTCCCGTTGCCGGACTTGGGTGCGATCCCCGGCGATGACGAGGTCGCAAGCAAGTCGCCGGCAGGCTGGAGCGTGCCTGGCACGGACATTCGGATCATGCGTATGGCCGACGGGCCAAAGACCGGGGAGTATCTGTTCTCGAGCAGCACTGTCCTGCAACTCGAGGGCTTGTATCGCCTGATCCGCAGCGAGCCCCATCTGGGCGGCGCTCAGGCCGATTTCTATGACTTCTTCAGCCAGTCCCCCGGCCATCTGCTGCCGCCGAAATGGTTCAGCGTGATCGAAGCCCTGCCGGCATCCCTGAAAGTTGAGATCGAAGGGCAGGCGGCCTGGCAGTGGATTGGGTTCTTTCTCGTGACGGGTCTCGCCATCGGAGCCGTATTCGCAGTGCGTTCGCTGGCACGCAATGCCGCTCCCTCTCAGAGCGGAGCGGTGCAGGTCCTTACGGATGTGATCGTGCCCGGTGCTTTGGCAGTAGCGGCTTTGTTCGTGCGCTACGTGAGTGACAACGAGATCAACCTGACAGGCCGGGTCAACAGCATCGTCGAGGAGATTGCCGAGGGGATTGCCTACATTGCCATGATCTGGGCAGTGCTCGCCTTCTCCAATGCCGTTGCCGGGAGGCTCTACCTGTCTGC
>JAJFBI010000467.1 GCA_020697385.1 Microvirga sp.
GATCTCCATGAACTGGTCGCGATTCACGTCCGCCTTGAGCCGATAGATGACGATCTCGAACTGTCCATCCATCTCCGCGTGCATCTCCTCCCATTGTGCTTATGACCGGGTGCTCCGGTCTCTACTGAGAGTGAAGCAGAGAGATGTGTCAGCCCTATGTCAGCATCTCGAGCAGACCTCTAGCTTCGTCGCGAAGGCGGTCGCGTAGCTCTCGCGGCGCGATCACTTCAGCCGCTGTGCCCCAGCCAAGAAGCCAATTCGCGATCTCGTCGAGGTCGCCAGGTCGGTAGCAAACGAGAAGCTCGTCATCGATCGTTTCCTCGGAGACAAATGACCAGTGCTGGCGCTCACGCACCCAGCGCCTGATGTCTCGACGAAAGCGCACGATCACGTCAACCACAGGTCGCTCATGGATCTGAGTTGCCGGCCGCGCGCGAAACGTCTCGGATTCCACCTCGAAGCGCTCGATCCGGTCGAGGCGAAATGCGCGCTCCTCCTGACGGTCCCGGCAATACGCCGTCAAATACCACGCGCCGTTGGCGTATCCGAGCCGGAGCGGCTCGACCTTGCGAACCGTCTGCTGGCCGCGATTTCTCCCAAAGTAGCGAATTGTCATGAGCCGGCGCTCCAGAATTGCCTGCCCCAGAGCCCGCACTCGTCCCTCTCCCACATCGAGCGGCTCCCGGGGTTGGGGAGACATTGCGAAATCGAGCACATCGTCCAATTGCCGGAGCTCGCGTCGCGCGTCATCGCTCATGACGGCGAGAATCTTGGCTACCGATTCTTCAGCCGCTTCAGCGACGTCAGTACTTGCTTGACCGGCCAACAATCGCGCGCCGATCACAAGTGCTGTCGCTTCCCGGGTGGAGAGCAGCAGCGGGGGCAAGAAATAGCCATCGACGAGCGAATAGCCGCGACCGGGAAGAGAGACGATCGGCACACCCGACTCGCTGAGGGCGGCGATGTCGCGATAGATGGTGCGGATGCTGACTTCGTAGATATCGGCGAGGTCAGCGGCGCGGAGGTGACCGCGCGCTTGCAGGTGCGTCGTGATGCCGAAGAGGCGGTCAATCCTGTTCATGACGATCCGAAGACACCGTCGTGATCACGAGTTGAAGCCAAGGAGGGAGATCTTTCGCGGACAACGCGCGGCGCCTGCCCGGCAACGAGCCAGGTCTTCCGAGCGGGGTGTCAGATCTGGTCGCGAGGATCGAGGGCGTCGCGCAGACCATCACCTACGAAGGTGAAGGAGAGGGTGATGAGAGCGACGGCAACACTCGGGGCAATGAGCAACCAGGCCTGGTTGCGATAGGCGGTCTGCCCCGCCTGAATCATCTGGCCCCAGGACGTCGGGAATGGGGCGTTGAGATCTACGTCGGGGCGCAGGCCGATACCGAGGTATGTGAGCACTGCTTCGGCGATGATCGCGCCGGGAACGATGAAGGCGCCGGCGACGATGATCGAGCCGAGCGCATTCGGCAGGATATGGCGGCTGATCTGGCGCCACGCAGAGGCACCGCTGGCGCGAGCAGCTTCGACGTACTCCTTTTCCTTGAGCGCCAGCGTATCCCCGCGCACGAGCCTGGCGACGCCGGTCCAGTTGATGATGGAGAGAGTAATGAAGAGCAAGACGAGCCCGTTGAGCAGGCGGCCAATATTCGTGTCACCGAAAGAGATTTGCATGATGATGAAGAACAGGAGCGCGGGGAACGCGTAGACGATGTCGGTCAGGCGCATCAGGAAGTTGTCTAGCGTTCCTCCGATGAAGCCGGCCATCAACCCGATCGGGATGCCGATGACCATGATGACCGCCATCGGGATGAAGCCGACGACAAGCGAGATCCGAGTTCCGTAGACGAGCCGGCTGAAGACGTCTCGTCCGTTGCCGTCGGTTCCCAGGGGATAACTCCAGTCTCCAGCGGTCTTTGGATTATCCGTCTCGATCCAAGCTGCTTGCCGGTACTTGCCCGCGGTGCGGAGGTCGCTTTGCACCGGGTTATGCGGCGCAATCACCGGCGCCAGAACAGCCACGAACGCCAAGAATGTGAGATAGATAAGGCCGGCTATTGCCAGCTTGTTTCGGCGAAACTGCCGCCAGGCATTTGACCAAAGACTACGGGGGGCGCGCATCGAGCCCAGAGTACCGGGCAGCGTCGGCGCCGGTGCTTCGGTGGCCAGGGTCATCGTGGCTTGCGACATGTGGACTCCTCTGTCCGTTCTAGCGTCGCACCCGGATACGGGGATCGACGATGCCGTAGGAGAGGTCGACAACGACGTTTGCAATGGCAACCAGCACCGCATAGAAAATGGCGGTGCCCATGATGACAGAGTAGTCGCGCTTCGAGATCGACTCGACGAACTCGCGGCCGAGCCCGGGCGCGCCGAAGATCGACTCGATGATAATCGAGCCCGTGACGAGGTCGGCCGCGGCGGGGCCGAGGATCGTGATGATGGGGATCATCGCATTACGGAACATGTGGCCGGTTATCACCCTCTGGCTGGAAAGCCCCTTGGCGCTCGCAGTACGGACGTAATCCTGCCGCTTGATCTCGAGCATGCTGGTGCGGGTCAACCGGGCGATGAAGGCCATCGTGCCGAGGCCAAGCACGATTCCGGGAAGAATATACGCGGGACCGAACCCGGCCCATTCTTCCGGACTGCGGATTGGGGAAAATCCGAATGAGCTACTGAGCAGCAATAAGAGAAGCAAGCCGCTGACGAACGTGGGAACGGAGACGCCAAGCGTCGACGTGCCTAACGAGAGATAGTCAAGCCACGAGTTCTGTCGAAGAGCCGCCACGACACCGAGTGGGATGCCGACGACAATCGAGAATACTAGCGCGACAATGCCAAGTTTGAGAGATACCGGAAACTTGCGGGCGATCAATTGCTGAACGGTCTCGGCGCCCTTCGAGGCGTAGGACGGACCAAGATCGCCGCGAAACACACCGGTCATGTAATTGAGAAACTGACTGTCTGTGATCGCCGAGATCAAGACGAGCGGGTTGGTAACTCCTTCGGAGCGTCGCTCGGCGAATTCTTGCTGGTTCAGCCAGAGAGGCTTATCGAGCCCGAACTTGGCGTTGAGTCTCTGCATGGTCGCCGCTGGAAGCGTCTTCTCGCGATCCCAGGGGCCGCCTGGAGCACGATACATGAGAAAAAACGTCACCGCCGCGACGGTGACGATCACGGGGATCACCCAGAGCACGCGGCGAAATGCGTAGTCCAACATCAACGACCCTCAGTCGCAAAGCATGTGCCAAGCAACGAGAATAACATAAAGTTCGGCATTGGCCGTTGGCGAGCCAAGCGGTAAGCTCGGAGAAATCTACTTCCGGCATCGTGGGCTCGGGCCCAGTATGAAGTGGAAAAAGGAGCGCCCCTGGATGGGGCGCTCCCTTGTGATCGTGTTGGCTGGTTACTCGGTGATGTCGATGGTCATCAACGAGGAAGCCGAACCAGGCCACTCGATCTCGCCCGGTGTTGGTGTGTACCCCGTGACCGCTGGATTGACGACGAACAACCCTGCCAGGTTGTAAAGGAACGGGCCGGGAACATCATCGACCAAGATCTCGCCGGCCTG